>JAEWTK010000291.1 GCA_023459535.1 Pseudomonadota bacterium | reverse complement strand
CCGGGGCCCAATTGCTCAGACAAGACGCGAAACGGCTGCAGAACCTGCTTCCAGTAACGATTTTCTGGCTCGGCTGGGGAGCGACGAATTTGCATTCATCTGCAGAACGGGCTGCCATGAATTGGCGAGAGTTCAACGCCATATCGAGAATATAGCCAATCACATCATGAGTATCATTGCCGACGAAGAATACATGATTGGCAGTTTGCGCTACAGGGCCAGCGCCTGTGTCGGCATCGCGTTGCTAAGTCATCAGCAGTTGACGGTCGAAGCTGCAATGAAACATGCTGACCTGGCGCTGTATGAAGCAAAATCGAATGGTCGCAACAAAGTGAGTTCCTTCCAACCGGACATGGAAGCGGTGATGACCGCCAGAACGATATTGGAACTGGAGCTCAGGCAAGCCATTGAGCAAGAGCAATTTGTTCTTCATTATCAGCCGCAGGTCGATGCAGACCAGCATCTATTAGGCTACGAGGCACTGGTGCGCTGGCAGCACCCACAGCGCGGTCTGGTGCCGCCCAACAGCTTTATCGGTTTGGCGGAGGTCACCGGCCTGATTGAACCGCTGGGCGACTGGATACTGCGTACCGGCTGTAGCCAGATCAAGACATGGAGCCTAAAACCGGAGACAAGCCATCTCGTACTCTCGGTCAACATCAGCGCCCATCAACTGCACCACCCGGAGTTCGTCGAGCATGTGGTGGGAATCCTGCTGGAAACCGGCGCCAACCCGGAAAGATTGGAGCTGGAACTGACAGAAAGTCAGCTGGTTAGCGATGTGGAAAGCACGCTGGCAAAAATGAAGGCGCTCAAGGTTTATGGCATCCGCCTATCGATCGATGACTTCGGCACCGGCTACTCCTCACTCAACTACCTGAAACGCTTCCCGCTCGATCAACTGAAAATCGACCAGTCCTTTATCCGCGACCTCGCAATCGACCCCAACGACATGTTCATTGTCAAAGCCATCATCGAAATGGGTCAAAGCCTGAATCTTTCCGTCCTGGCAGAAGGGGTCGAGACCGAGGCACAACGCGAAGCACTATTGAAACTCGGCTGCTTCCAGTTCCAGGGGCATCTGTTCGGCAAACCTGCCGCCATTAAAGTGACCCACTAACAAACGGACTCAGCACGCAACAAGGTCTCAAATCCTTTATCCCATTAAGCTTCAATTCATTTTCGTTTACTATCCTTCCTGCAAAATGCTAGTCTGCGCCTTCGTATGCAAAGCATAACGTGTTCAGCATTAATCACTTTCGGGAGTTATCTTGATTCAAAATCTGTGGTCGCGCATTTGCTGGGGCAAACTATTCAAGCTCTACCTGTTCTTTTTCTATTTTTCCGGTATCACCCATTTCCTGCTACAAATCACCGACAGCACCATCTTCGTCGGTTTTCGCCAAGCCATATACATGAGCATGCTATGGCTGGTTCCTGTTATGTTGTGGCCGCACCGAGCCAAACTGATCGCCGCACTGATTGGCATCGTGCTATGGATCACTTCGCTAATCAGCCTTGGATATTTCTGCATTTACGGGCAGGAATTCTCGCAAAGCGTGCTGTTCATCATGTTCGAATCCAACCCGGCAGAATCGTCCGAATATATCGCGCAGTATTTCAAATGGTGGATGCTACCCGTATTCGCAGGCCATACGCTGGTCGCCTGGTGGTTGTGGCGGCGCATAGAAGCGCCCACCCTGTCTCCAAGAGCTGCACTCGCTGGCAGCCTTTTCATTCTGACCTTCCTGTTCGCATTCCCCATCTTCAAGGAAAGCGTGATCAAGCAGGAATCCTGGCCGGAGGTGGTCGATAAGCTGCAACGCCGTATGGAGCCGGCCGAGCCCTGGCAAATGGTCGTAGGTTATCTGCAATACCGCAAACAGCTCGCCAGCATGCAAGCGCTATTGGACCAGAACAAAAAACTGCCACCTATCGCCGATCTGCATGACCGTGATGCCGACTTGCCGGCGACATTGGTACTGGTCATCGGCGAATCGACCAACCGCCAGCACATGAGTCTCTACGGCTATCCTCGTCAGACCACGCCGCGACTCGACGCCATGCGCGACCAACTGACCGTGTTCGACAAAGTCGTTGCACCGCGTCCCTTCACTATCGAATCGCTGGAACAAGTTCTGACCTTTGCCGATCAGGAAAATCCTGATCTCAGCCTGCAGAAACCATCGCTGATGAACATGATGAAACAGGCCGGTTACAAGACCTACTGGATCACCAATCAACAGACCATCAGCAAACGCAATACCATGCTGACCAACTTCTCCAAACAGATGGACGTGCAGCATTACATGAACCATAGCCGCGCGCAGAATTCGCGCGAATATGACGCCAACGTCTTCGAACCCTTCCGCGAAGTATTGGCAGATGAAGCGCCACGTAAATTCATCGTCGTCCACCTATTGGGCACACACATGAAATACGACTACCGCTTTCCGCCGGAATTTGCCAAATTCAACGACAGGAATGGCATACCTAACGTCATATCGGACGACAAGATAGATGCCGTCAACGCTTATGACAACGCCGTGCTCTACAACGATTACGTCGTCAGCACACTGTTGGAAACACTGATAGCAAAAAAAGAACGCAGCTTGATGGTATTTTTTGCCGATCACGGAGAGGACGTCTACGACACCCCGCCTCATAACTTTCTCGGCCGCAACGAAGACAAGCCGACGCTGGCCATGTATGCAGTGCCGATGCTGATGTGGTTGTCACCGACCTGGCAGGCCAGTACCGGCAATGACTTCAACGCATTGACACAACGGCCATACAGCCTTGCCCATTTCATCCACACTTGGTCGGATTTGGTCGGCCTCAGCCATGACGAATTCGCACCGGAGAAAAGCCTGATCAACCCAGCCTTTGCCCCACATCCTCTGTGGGTCGGCAACCCGAAAGGCAAAGCCGGCTTGCGACAACTGCAGGAATGAAATCAGCCACACCAAGACTGAGCCAGCAGAGAAACCGCTGATAGGAAAATAAAAAACCAGCCTAGGCTGGTTTTTTATCGCTGAAAATAGATATTTTTGGTCGGGGTGGGGAGATTCGAACTCCC
>JAEWTK010000290.1 GCA_023459535.1 Pseudomonadota bacterium | reverse complement strand
CCTTCGGCCAACTCTATGCCTACAGCGAGAACTTCGTGCTGCCCTTCTCGCATGACGAAGTCGTGCACGGCAAACGCTCCCTGCTGGACAAGATGCCGGGCGATACCTGGCAGAAATTCGCCAATCTGCGCCTGCTACTGACCTATCAAATGACGACACCGGGTAAGAAGCTCAATTTCATGGGCAATGAATTCGGCCAGGGCCGTGAATGGAACGTCAACGCTAGCTTGGACTGGCATCTGCTCGACACCCATTGGCATCAAGGTGTGAAACTAGCGTCCAGGGATCTGAATCAGCTGTACCGCAACGTTCCGGCGCTCAGTGAACTGGACTTCGAACCGCAGGGTTTCGAGTGGGTTGATTGCTATGACTCAGACCAATCCGTGATCAGCTATATGCGCAAGGCTCGCGATGGCAACTTTGTGCTGGTAATACTGAACTTCACGCCGGTCCTGCGCGAGTCCTACCGTTTGGGGGTACCCGTAGCCGGCCACTACACGGAAATATTCAACAGTGATGCAGCCTGCTATTCAGGCAGCAACCAGGGCAATGGTGCCGGAGTCGACAGTGAACCGACGCCCTGGATGCATCATCCACAATCCATTGTTGTGACCTTGCCGCCTTTAGCCGGGGTCATTTTTAAGTTAAAATAACGGCCAATTCGGATCTTATTCACTTAAAAAAATCAATCAAATAATCACACACTAAATGACAAACCCTACCAATTTTCCTGTCTGGCAAGCCCTGGCCGAACATCAGAAAGAAATCTTCCCGCTCCACATGCGGGATATGTTTGATAAAGAACCGGAACGCTTCCAGAAATATTCGCTGCAAGTCGGCGACATGCTGCTGGACTATTCAAAGAACCGCATCACCGACAAGACGCTCTCCCTGCTGTTCCAGCTGGCACGTGACATGAATCTGGAAGGCATGCGCGACAAGATGTTCGCCGGCGAAAAAATCAATTTCTCCGAACATCGCGCCGTATTGCATACCGCCCTGCGCAACCGCAGCAACACCCCGGTCTATGTCGACGGCAAGGATGTCATGCCCGACGTCAATCGCGTACTCGCCCAAATGCGCGATTTCAGCGAACGTGTACGTAACGGCAGCTGGAAAGGCTTTACCGGCAAGAAAATTACCGATGTCGTCAACATCGGCATTGGCGGCTCCGATCTCGGTCCCTTGATGGCCTGCAACGCACTGAAGCCCTATGCCTCTGATATTAATGCACACTTCGTCGCCAACGTTGATGGCGCGCACTTGGCTCGGACGCTGGAGGTCTGCAACCCGGAAACCACGCTATTCATCGTGGCATCAAAGACCTTCACCACGCAGGAAACCATGACCAATGCCCGCTCTGCGCGCGCCTGGTTCCTTGAACGTGCAAGCAAACCTGAAGACGTCTCCATGCATTTCGTGGCGCTTTCCACCAATGCCAAGGCCGTCAAGGATTTCGGCATCGACACTGCCAACATGTTCGAATTCTGGGACTGGGTCGGCGGCCGCTATTCATTGTGGTCCGCCATCGGCCTATCCATCGCGCTCTATATCGGCATGGACAACTTCGAGGAGATGCTGGCCGGCGGCCACGAGATGGACAACCATTTCCGCACCGCGCCACTGGAACAGAACATGCCGGTGATCATGGGCCTGATCGGTGTCTGGTATAACAACTTCTTCAATACCGAAACACACGCCATCCTGCCTTACGACCAAGGCCTGTCGCGCTTCACTGCCTACCTGCAGCAAGCCGATATGGAAAGCAACGGCAAATTCGTCGACCGCGAAGGCAAGAAGATCAGCTACAGCAGTGGCCCTGTCGTCTGGGGTGAAGCCGGCACCAACGGCCAGCATGCGTTTTATCAACTGATCCATCAGGGCAACAAGCTCATTCCATGCGACTTTCTGATGCCGATCAAGAGCCATTATGCCGTCGGCGAGAATGGTGACGAGCATCACAAGATTCTGCTGGCCAACATGCTGGCACAGACCAAGGCTCTGATGCAGGGCAAGACTCCGCTGGAAGTGAAGCACGAGATGGAAGCCCAGGGGCTCAGCGATGACGAGATCCGCACTGTGCTGCCGCACCGTGTGTTCGGCGGCAACCGCCCGACCAACAGCATCCTGTTCGATAAACTGACCCCAAGAACCCTGGGCAAGCTGATCGCGCTCTATGAGCACAAGATCTTTACCCAAGGCATCATCTGGCACATCAACTCCTTCGACCAGTGGGGCGTGGAGTTCGGCAAGCAACTGGCGCAAGGCATCCTACCTCAACTTCTGGACAACTCCCCTGCCGTCGCCTTCGACTGCTCGACCAACAGCCTGATCAATTACATTCATTCCAAATAACGAATGAACTCTGATTAACGGCTGATTAACGCAAGCCATAAAAAAGCCCCGGTTGCAAAACAACCGGGGCTTTTTTATGTTGCGGGTTTACTGCAGACGCAGATTACCCAGCGAAATCTGGTTTGCCATCGTAGCGCCCAGACGCTTGGCAAAACGCGAAGCAAAATCTTCACGCACGGTGAAATCCACAATGCGTTCTTCCTTGATCACTTCACGTGCTACATATTCCGAACTTCCCAAGCCGTCGGCCAGCCCCATCTTGATACTTGTCTCACCGGTCCAGAAAAGTCCGCTGAAAGTCTCTGGTGTTTCCTTCAGGCGTTCACCACGACCTTCACGCACGATACCGATGAACTGCTGATGAATTTCATCCAGCATGTTCTGTGCGAATTGCTGATGTTGTTCGTTTGGCGGAGAGAATGGATCCAGAATTGCCTTGTTTTCACCAGCCGTCATCAAGCGGCGTTCCACCCCCAGCTTTTCCATCGCTCCGGTAAAACCGAAACCATCCATCAACACACCGATCGAACCAACGATACTGGCCTTGTCGACATAGATCTCATCTGCCGCCGCCGCAATGTAATATCCGCCAGAGGCGCAGATATCCTCGACCACGGCATAAACCGGCACTTCCGGATGTAATGCGCGCAAACGCTTGATCTCGTCATTGATAATACCGGACTGTACCGGACTACCACCCGGACTGTTGATACGC
>JAEWTK010000289.1 GCA_023459535.1 Pseudomonadota bacterium | reverse complement strand
GGAGCGCGGCGTATTGCTGCAAGGCGCCGTCATGGCCATCGGCATCGGCGCGCAGAACAGCAATTACGGCAACCTGATCGTCGGCGGCTCACAATTGGGCGCCCAGCTGATTTCCTCCAAATACGGCCGCGATGCGGAATCAGAATCCGACTATTACGGCATGCTTTACATGAAGAAGGCAGGCTATGACCCGGCGGCAGCCGTCAGTCTGCAGGAAACCTTCGTGCGGCTGAATGAAAACAAACAAACCAATTTTCTCGAAGGCCTGTTTGCCAGCCATCCGCCTTCCCAGGCCAGGGTTGATGCAAACCGTGAAACACTGGAAGAAATCGGTGCCGGCGGAGAATGGGGCAAAGAGATCTATGCGCAAAAAGTCGGCAAACTGAAGGCCACCCAGCCTGCCTACAAGGCGCATGACGAAGGCGTAGTTGCGCTGAGCAAGGGAGATACCGCCAAGGCGCTGACACTGGCCAAACAGGCGATCGCCATTGAACCACGCGAACCGAGATTCCAGGACCTGCTGGGCGATATCGCACTGTCGCAGAAGAAGTACGATGAAGCGCTCAAGTACTACGCTGCGGCCATCAAAATGCAACCGGATTATTTCAAGCCGCATATCCAGAGCGGCATCGCGCTCTATAACAGCGGGCGCAAAAAAGAGGCCGAATCCTACTTCAAGCGCAGCGTAGAACTGCTGCCGACCGCGCCCGGCCACTACTTCCTCGGCGACCTGGCCGAAGCCCGCGGCGACATGAACGGCGCCTTGACACACTACCAGATGGCGGCCGGCTCCAATTCAGAGATCGGCAAAGCCTCTGCCCAACGCTTCACGCGTCTGGACTTACCGCGAAACGCCGGACGCTACTTGAAAGGGATGGTCCAGGTCGACAATCGAGGTAATCTCTACGCCGTCGTGCAAAACCCGACGTCCATCAGCGTCAGCCGTGTGCAGTTCCGTGTCGTGCGTTTCAACGCAAAATCCGGCCGCGCCGAACAGCAGACCAGTCCACTACTGCTGAACAGGACACTCGCCAGCAACCAACAGGGCAGCCTGCAGGTGCCCGGCGTACGCCTGAAGTCACAGGACGAGCTCAGGCTTTATCGCGTCGTCATCGAGAGTGCGCGCGTCGTCGACTAGGGCTGTCAGATAGTTACAGATTAGCCAGGTAATTGCAGAGACGGTTGCAGATAATTGGCAGCCTGCCTGAAATCGGCATCTGCCAGATGCGGTACCGTGCCGAGATGCGGGGCTGAGATCCTTTGCTGCAGTGCGGCCAGATTCTCTTCCAGATACGGCATTTCCGCATCAACCACATTGGCGACCCAGCCCGCCAGCGGCAAGCCTCTGGACTCGATGGCCGCAACCGTCAGCAAGGCATGGTTGATGCAACCAAGCCGCATGCCGACCACCAGAATCACCGGCAAGTCCAGCCGCACCGCCAGATCACCCATGTCCTGCCGTTCATTCAGCGGCACCAGAAAGCCACCGGCACCCTCCACGACAACCACATCCGCCAGTGCGGCCAGATCTGCAAATGCAGTTTTTATCCTGTCGAGCGAGATCACGACACCGGCCTGACTGGCGGCGATATGCGGCGCAATCGGCGGTGCAAAGACATAGGGGTTCACGGATGCCAGCGGGGCATCCACATTGGCTGCTGCACGCAACTGCGACACATCCTCGTTCAGCCATTGGCCGTCCGATAATTCAGCACCGGCCGCTACCGGCTTCATGCCGACCACCCGGCCGCCTGCAGCAGCGAATCCATGGATCAAGGCTGCTGCGATCAGTGTCTTGCCGACGCCGGTATCCGTGCCCGTAATGAAATAGCCGCGTTTCATGCCAGATTTTGGGATGACCGGGTTCTGGGTTTGAACATGACAGGTGCCAGGCCATCGTCCAGCTGCGGTTTGGCCTCGGGCTTCCAGGCATGGCCGTAAACCACTTCAAAGGTCGCCGGCAGTTTGCCCGCCTTGCGGAACTGCTCGTAGTTTTCTGTCAGTCGGCGCAGGAAGCCCTTGCCCAGTAGACCACGCGGGCGGCCATCCGCGGCGTTGTGTGCGCCAATGGCCTTGAGGTCGCGCATGACCGCCATGACATCGTCATAGGTCAGCGTGAAATGCTCCACATCCAGCACCGGCGCACTGAAACCGGCACGGACGATGGCATCGCCGATGTCATGCATGTCGATGAAGCGGCTGACATGGACGTGATCCGGGTCGGCCGCGGAAGCGTGACGCAGCTCCTTCAGGGTGTCGGGGCCGAAGGTGCTGAACATCAGCAGGCCTTCAGGCCGCAATACGCGATGCATTTCGGCAAAGGCGGTATCCAGGTCATTGCACCACTGGATCGCCAGATTGGACCAGAGCAGGTCTACCGACTGCGCGGCCAGCGGCAGTTGTTCAATATCGGCGCAGATGCCGGCCTGTCTGCCGAGTCCCAGCAAGCGACGCATCAGGCCTTGCTGCTGGGTAGTCTGCCGCAGCATGCCAAGCGCGATATCGAGTGCGATGACCCGGCTTTGCTTGAAACGTCTGCTCAACGCCCGGCTGGCATGCCCGGTACCGCAACCTGCATCCAGGATCAGTTCCGGCGATATCCTGACCAGGTCCAGCCGGTCCAGCATGCGCTGCCTGACTTCCGCCTGCAGTACGGCGGCAGCGTCATAGGTGCCGGCTGCACGGTCAAATGAGGCCCGGACCCTGGCCTTGTCGATTCTGTAAACGTCTTGCATCAGGGATTCTGTGGTTCCAGGAATTGCAGCAGCGTCTCGGTAAACTGCTCGGTATGGGAGAGGAAAGGCGCATGCGATGCACCGGCAATCACCCGCAGGCTGGCCTCGGGCAGATGTTGCGACATCCAGTTGGCAGCCTGCACCGGTGCCAGCGTGTCGCGGTCACCGTGTATCAGCAATGTCGGCGTCTGCAGCAAGGGAATCTCCGGCCGCAGGTCATTCTCCAGCAGCATATCGAGTGCATCCTGCAAAGCCGCGACCGAAGGGCTGGGACGCTCGGCGAAACTGACGCGCAACTGCTTGATGATGCTGCGCGTATCACGCGAACCCATGCATTGCAGCGTGAGGAATTTCAGCATCGTCGATTCGTAATCCACGCTGACCTGCAGGGCAAAATCACGGAACACCTCGGCATTGATGCCATCCTGCCATGCTGTCTTATCAGCCTGGTTAAGCTTGCCGGTCTGATTGACCTTGCCGACCTGATTGACAAAGCAAGGCGTGCTGCCGACCAGCACCAGCCGTCTGACCCGCTCGGGCTGCATCAGCGCCATGCGCATACTGATCAGGCCACCCAGCGACCAGCCGCAGACATCAGCTTCTGCCGGCAGCACTTCCAGCAATTTGGCCGCGACCGATTCCAGTTCATGCGACGCCATCGGCGGACTCAGGCCCATGCCGGGCAAATCGACGACATGCAGATAGAAACGCCTGGACAGACTCTTCACCAGCGGCTGCCAGACGGCACCGTGCATGCCCCAGCCATGAATCAGCACCAGATGCTGCGGCGTCGTTTCATAAGCGCCAAAATTCTCGATATGCACATGCCCGCTCATGCCAAGTCCTTTTCCGCCTGCTGCAAGGCATCGATCAGTCGCTGCACATCGGCCATGCTGTGCGCCGCCGACAAGGAAATCCGCAGACGCGCCGTGTCCTTGGGCACGGTGGGCGGACGTATGGCTGGCACCAGCAAGCCTCTGGTCAACAGGTGCTCACTCAAGCTGACCGCTTGCTCGTTACTGCCGACCATGACCGGCTGTATGGCAGTGTCGGACGGCATCAGTTGCCAGCGGCTCAGTTGCAGATTCGTTTTCAGAAAGGCAATCAACTCATGCAGATGAATTCTGCGCGCAGCGTCGAGGCGAATGACATCAATCGCGGCCAGTGTCGTCGCTGCCAGCGCGGGCGGAGTTGCAGTTGTGTAGATATAGGTTCGGGCCTGTTGCAGCAAGTAATCGATAACGACCTGCTCAGCGGCAACAAAGGCACCAGACACGCCAGCCGCCTTGCCCAGCGTCGCCATATAGATGATGCGTGGCGTCTTGACGCCGAAATGGCTCAGCGCGCCCTGCCCCTGATCACCGAGCACGCCGAAGCCATGCGCATCGTCCAGCATCAGCCATGCGTCATAGCGTTCGCACAGGGCCAGCAATTCAGGCACGGGTGCCATGTCGCCATCCATGCTGAATACAGCATCCGCCAGCACCAGTTTCCTTGGCGCCTTGCTTGCGCTCAACTGGCCTTCCAATTGCACCAGGTCATTGTGCTGATAACGCTGCAGATCGGCGCGTGCCAGCACGGCCGCATCGTTCAGTGAAGCGTGATTGAGCTTGTCGGCAAATATGGCATCGCCGCGACGCATCAGCGCAGTCACCACGCCAAGATTCGCCATATAGCCGGATGAAAAGCACAGTGCGGCCGGCAACCCGACAAAGTCGGCCAGCGCCTGCTCCAGCGCATGGTGCATCTGGTGATGGCCGGTAATCAGGTGCGAGGCGCCGCCGCCGACACCGGCTGCGGCAATCGCCTGCTGCATGGCGGCAATCAGGTCAGGATGATTGGCGAGGCCGAGATAATCATTGCTGCAGAACGACAGCACTTCAGCGCCATCGGCCTTGATATTGGCGCCCTGCGGGCTTTGCAGCAAACGGCGCCGGCGCAGCAGACCCTGCCGCGCGCGCTCATCCAGTTCAGCCTTCAATTCGCCAAACAACTGTGCAGTCACGATGACAACCCCTGATTAACGATGTCTTGCGGCAACCGGAGAAATCAGGCCGGATGCAGGCCAAGCTTGGCAAACAGCTGCTTGTCCGCTTCGGCTTCCGGATTACCGGTAGTCAGCAGCTTCTCGCCGTAGAAGATGGAATTGGCACCGGCGATGAAACACAAGGCCTGTATGCCTTCATGCATGCTCTGGCGCCCGGCCGAGAGGCGCACATAACTCTTGGGCATGGTGATGCGGGCTGCGGCGATGGTGCGCACGAACTCGATCGGGTCCAGTTCATCGGTGCCATGGAGCGGCGTACCTTCGACCTGTGTCAGCATATTGATCGGCACGCTTTCCGGCGGACGGTCCATATTCGCCAGCTGGGCGATCAGCCCTGCGCGCTGGTTGCGCGACTCGCCCATACCGATGATGCCGCCGCAACAGACATTGATATCCGCATCGCGCACGCGTTCCAGCGTCTCCAGGCGGTCCTGGTAAGTGCGGGTGGTGATCACGTCGCCGTAGAATTCGGGCGCGGTATCCAGATTGTGGTTGTAGTAATCGAGGCCCGCCTCTTTCAACTGTTCGGCCTGGCCTTCCTTCAGCATGCCCAGTGTCGCGCAGGTTTCCAGGCCCATGGCTTTGACTTCCTGCACCATCTTCAGCACGGGTTCCAGGTCGCGCTGCTTGGGGCCGCGCCAGGCAGCACCCATGCAGAAACGGCTAGCGCCGCTTTCCTTGGCAGCCTTGGCTGCAGCCAGCACTTCATCCAGTTGCAGCAGATCCTCGTTCTCGACATCGGTGTGATAACGCGCCGCTTGCGGACAGTAGCCGCAATCCTCGGAGCAACCGCCGGTCTTGATCGAGAGCAGCGTGCTGACCTGCACCGCATTGGGGTCGAAATTCTCACGGTGCACGGTCTGCGCGCGGTGAATCAGGTCACTGAACGGCAGTTCAAACAGCTCCACAATTTGCGCCACAGTCCAGCGCTGCGGCGCCTGCGGGACCGGGGTGTTCTTCTTGATGGTATTGGCGTCTACGACGGATTCAAACATGCTCATTGCGGGTTCCTTAATGTTCGTCTGATTCATATTCGAGGTCTTGCCACGGCTCTTTTTTCGCGCGCAGCAGATCGCGTATACCCAGCGGCACCACGATCAGAATACATGCCGCCCAGATGGTCAGCGACAGCGGTAGCCAGCCACCCAGCGCTTTCGACATTTGTGGGCTAAAATTGAGCAACACCACCAGGGCGCCGACCACGCCATAGAAGCGGTAGCCGGAATACCTGAGAAAGTCGCAAACCTTGGGATTGGGATGATGCGCCGCAGCAGCATAAACGAAGATCGAAGCCGCGATCCACAGCAACATCGGGATGATGGCCGGCAACAGCAGCACGGCAATGATCGAAAAGAAAGTAAAGGTCTGCGCAGCGCGCATTTGCTGCTTGGCAGTGCATATTTTGGTAGACATGGCATTCTCCGGTTTTGCGCAATTATATCTTGTTAAGAGGAAATACCAATATTGATTGACTATAGATTAATTTTTAATCGATTGTTATTTCCGCAGCATTGCATGCTCTGTGCCGATAGCAATGGCGGTGAGCTGGCACTCTGTCCGCAATGCCTGAACGACCTGCCCTGGCACCAAGCCGGCACTTGTCCGCAATGCGCCCTGCCCTCTCCTCATAACCAGATCTGCGGCCACTGCCTCAATTCCACACCGGCCTTCGACACCACGCGCGCACTGTTTCGCTATGCCTATCCGCTGGATGCCATACTGCAAAAGTACAAATATCAGCAAAACCTGAACATCGCCAAGACCTTCAGCGCGCTGATGCAGGAAAAATTCAAGGACGTATCGCCGTTCCATCGCATCATCCCCATGCCGCTGCACCCGAAGCGCCTGGCGGAAAGAGGTTTCAACCAGTCGCTGGAGATCGCCCGGCAGCTGGCAAAAAACCTGCAGATTGAGCTGGATGTCGATTCCTGCAGCCGTATCAAGTTCTCACCGCCGCAAGCCAGCCTGCCGCACAAGGCGCGCATCAAGAACATGCGCGGCGCCTTTCATTGCAGCACATCGCTGGCCGGCCAACGTGTCATCCTGCTGGACGATGTCATGACCACCGGCGCCAGCCTGCACGAGCTGGCCGCAACCGTGAAAGCTGCCGGCGCATCCCATGTAGAATGCTGGGTTATCGCACGCACAGTGAATGCCTAATGTTCCACATCGTATTGTTCGAACCCGAAATCCCGCCCAACACCGGCAACATCATCCGGCTCTGCGCCAACACCGGCGCCCATCTGCACCTGGTCAAACCGCTGGGCTTCAGTCTGGAAGACGCACAGTTGAAACGCGCGGGGCTGGATTACCACGAATACGCCACCATGCAAGTGCATGAGAACTGGCAGGCGTGCAAGCAGGCGCTGACCGGCAAGCGCATGTTCGCGCTGACAACCAAAGGCAGCACGCGGCACACCCAACATAGTTTCCAAGCCGAGGATGTGTTCGTCTTCGGCCCCGAAACGCGTGGCCTGCCGGAAGAAATCCGTGCAGAATTCGACGCCACCCACAGACTAAGATTACCCATGCTGCCGGAAAGCCGCAGCCTCAACC
>JAEWTK010000288.1 GCA_023459535.1 Pseudomonadota bacterium | reverse complement strand
CTTAAAGATAGATGACGGCAGGGAATACGGCGATGGCGAAAACGATGAGTATCCATTCCATGCCCCATCGTTCCAGATGACCGGTCATATGCAGGATGATGGCGATGAGGGCGCTGATGTTGAAAATGGCGTATAGCATGATGGTATGTTTTCCCCAGATAACTTAATAGGCGTTGATTATTGAAAGTAGTAATATCAAACCCCATGACTACATTGTACGGAAAATGCATTCAAATTACCTGAAACTTCCAGCATGGCTGATTGTACTCTGGCTGATCAGCCTGCAGATACTTGCGCCATTTGTCCATGCGCATCTGGAAGCAGGTGGAGCCGATCATGCCAGTAGCGTCATGCATCTGCATGCAACTACATCTCCTGCACAGCTTGCCCATGATACAAATCCTGTGCTGGAAAATCCACATGGGGCGCATCAAATCATCTCGGTTGCCCAGGGTATCCCGAAGAAAATCGAATCAACGAATAGCTGGGATCTGCTGCCAGCCTTGTTTATTGCCTTGTTTGTTCCGTTGCTGACGGTTTTTGTCTGCGGTATTCAGTATCCATCAAAGCTATTTTCATCTTTCCGTCACCTAAGTCCCCAGCCTCAAGCCCCACCCTGCTTCTGATTTTCAATCCGTGCATCATGCCGGATAATGGCCTGAGACTGTTTCCGGCCGCTCGTACGAAATCAGGAGATTTATATGGTTGCCCGTTCATTTATCCAACTCGCCGTTGGGTTTGCTTTAGCTTCCACCTTGCTGCTGCCGGCACTTGCCGCTGCAGTTGAGCTGGAACATCAGGATACGCTGGAGACCAATCCGGCATTGAGCCTGAAACAAACGCTGGAACTGACCTTCAAGCGTAATCCGCAGCAGTATCAATTGCAGGCCCGGGATCGGGATGTGCTCGCACGCCAGTCCCGTTCTGCCAGTCTTTTGCCCAAACCACCCGCGCTGGCCCTGAGCCATCAGAACGATAGCCTTGGCAGTGGTCGCGGTGAGCGCGAATGGCAGGCGGATGTCGAGATTCCGCTCTGGCGACTAGGTCAGCGTGCCGCACGCACGGCTGTGGCGGAAAATGCCCAGCTCGGTCTACAGGCCAGCCGTGAGAGCTTGCTGCTGGCGGTTGCCGGTCAACTGCGCGAGGCCGTATGGGAACTGAAGATGGCGGAGAGCCAGCTGGCGCTTGCCAAATTGCGCCATGAAACCGCGCTGGCGCTGGAGCGTGATGTCGAACGCCGGTTTCAGGCCGGTGAGCTGGCCAAAACCGATCTCATGCTGACACAGCAGGAATCGCTGCAAGCGAGAACCGAGGTCGTGCGTGCCGATGCCGAGCTGAATCATGCCCGCCATCGTTACACCGTATTGACCGGATTGCAGCAGATTCCCGGTCAGCTGGAAGAAGCGCAGTCTTCGCTGGAAACCTATAGCGAAGCCCATGCGTTCTGGCAGGAAGCGGAAGCACGGGTCAAGCTGACGGAACAGGAACGTAACCTGAGTACGGTGGAGAGCCGCGACAATCTGCAACTGGTGGTCAATACACGCAGCCAGCGCGGTGCATTCGACAATGCCTACAACGACAGTGTCGGTCTCAGTGTCCGCATTCCGCTCAGCAGCGAGAGCCATACCGCACAGCAGTTGGCTGCTGCCGATATGCAGGTGGCGCAGGCGATCGCCGACCGAGAGCGGCTGCGTTATCAGCTCGAGACCGCCATGCATGAGGCGGAACACAATCTGGCCGTGACCCGGGCCGAACTGCAGATCGCCGACGAGAACGAGGCGATCGCGCGAGAGAGTTTGCGTCTGGCCGAGAAGGCCTTCCAACTGGGCGAGACCGATCTGGTCGCGCTGTTAAGGGTGCGCGCGCAGGCCTATGAGGCCGGGCGCGCGCTGAGTGCGCGGCAGATACAACTGCAATGGGATATTGCCCGCTTTAACCAGGCTGTAGGAGTTTTACCATGAACAAGAACAAAAGCATCTGCCTTATATTTTTCCTCATCGTGTGTCTGACGCAGCCAGCGCTGGCTGCGGAGCCGACGTCGCCAATCGTCATCACGCCGACGCAGCAGCAGACGCTGGGCATCAAGGTGGCCGAACTTGGCAAGGACGTCAATCTGGCGAGCCAGCGTCTGGCAGGCGAAGTGGTCATTCCCGTCGCGCAGGAGCGCGTGGTGACGGCACCGCAAGCCGGGCTGGTGACCGAGCTCCATGTGTCGGCGGGGCAGTCGGTGAAAAAAGGCCAGTCGCTGGCGCAGATCAGCAGTACGGAAATGGTGGGCCTGCAAAGCGAATACCTGCAGGCGCTGACCCAGCATCAATTGGCGGCCGATATGCTGGCACGTGACAAGGAGCTCTATCAGGAGGGCATCATTGCCCAGCGCCGCTTCCTGACGACGCAGAGCCATCATGCCGAGACTTCGGCCATACTCGCCCAGCGCAAGCAGGCCTTGCAGCTGGCCGGCATGAGCAGTGCCGGTATCGGTCAGCTGCAAAAAAGCGGCAATATGAGCAGCAGCCTGACGCTGACCGCGCCGATGGATGGTCAGGTGCTGGAGCAGATGGCGAAAGTGGGTCAGCGCGTGGAGATGGCGATGCCGCTCTATCG
>JAEWTK010000287.1 GCA_023459535.1 Pseudomonadota bacterium | reverse complement strand
TCCTGGATATCAACCTGCGCAGCCCCTGGTATAACAAACACACGGTGCGCCGCTCGCTGCTGCGTTCGGATATCGTCAAGATGAATGAAGACGAGTTGGAGATCGTCTCCGATTACTTCAGGATCAGCGGCAAAACGCTACTGCTCAAGGCCGAAGCCTTGCTGGACCAGTTCGAGCTGAACTGCCTGCTGATCACCTGCGGCGAGAATGGCGCCTGGCTGGTCAACCGGCAGCATGAGGTATTCAGCACGCTCCCTATTGAGAATACACAGACGGTGATCGATACGGTCGGCGCCGGCGACGCCTTCGCTGCGGTTTTCATCATCGGCCTGCTCAACCAGTGGGAAATGGCGGTTGCCATGCAGCGGGCCAATCTATTCGCCGCCGCCTTGTGTGGCATCCGAGGCGGCGCACCACAGAATCTGGACTTTTACGCACCTTTCAAACAGGCATGGCATCTTTAGAAGGAGAGCGATCTTTAACCCGATATGCAAAACACAAACCAGCAGCAAAAATCCGAAAATCCCATCTATATCCTGATGATCAGCATGCATGGCCTCATCCGCGGCCATGACATGGAACTTGGCCGCGATGGCGACACGGGAGGCCAAACCACTTATGTCGTCGAACTAAGTAAAGCCCTGGCCCGCCACCCGGAAGTGGAAAAGGTCGACCTGCTGACACGCCTGATCGAAGATCAGAATGTCAGCCTCGACTATGCGCAGCCGGAAGAAGACCTCGGTGACGGCGCCCGTATCGTACGCCTGCCTTGTGGCCCCAGACGCTATTTGCGCAAGGAACTGTTGTGGCCGCATCTCAATCAGGTCGTCGACAAATCCCTGCACTTCCTGCGTCAGCAGGGCCGCCTGCCGGACCTGATCCATACCCACTATGCCGATGCCGGATACGTCGGACAGCAGCTTTCGCTGCTGCTCGGCATCCCGCAGGTACACACCGGCCACTCACTGGGCCGCCCAAAACTCGAGCGCATGCTGGCCAGCGGGCGCAAGGCGCATGTGCTGGAAAAGCAGTTCAATTTCGAGCGCCGCATCAATGCCGAAGAAGAGATCATCAAGAATGCTTCGCTCATCGTCACCAGCACCCAGCAGGAGATCGATCAGCAGTACGGCCTCTATACCAATTTCAACCATTCGCGCTTCCGCGTCATACCACCCGGCACGGATACCTCGCGCTTCTCGCCACCGTTGCGCAAAAAGATCGAGCCAGCGACACAACTGCTGGTGGACAAATACCTCGCTGAGCCGGAAAAACCGCTGATATTTTCCATCAGCCGGCCGGATGCCAGAAAAAACCTCAAGGGTCTGGTCAAGGCCTATGGCCAGAATCCGGAACTGCAGGAAGCTGCCAACCTGCTGATCGTCGCCGGCACCCGCAACGACATCCGCGAACTGGAAGAGTCCGAGCAGAAGATCATGAGCGAACTGCTGTTCGATATCGACCGTTATGACTTGTGGGGCAAGGTCGCACTGCCCAAGCATGTCAGCCAGGAAGAAGTCCCTGAATTCTACCGGCTGGCAGCCCGCCGCCGTGGCGTATTCGTCAATCCGGCATTTACCGAGCCGTTCGGTCTGACGCTGATCGAGGCGGCTGCCAGCGGCCTGCCGTTTGTCGCACCAGATGACGGCGGGCCGCGCGACATCGTCGCCAACTGCCGCAACGGGCTGGTGGTCGATACCTTGCACAGCGATGAGATCGGCAAGGCGTTGCTGCACATTCTGCAGGACAGAAAACGCTGGCGCCAATGGGCCAATAACGGCATCGCCGGCGTCTGGCGACATTACAGCTGGGCGGCCCACGTCGAAAAATACATGAAGGAAATCCGCAGACTGCTGCGCCGCGACAAGAAGCGCCTGCGCCGACAGCACGCGATTATCCAGCATGGCGAAAAATCCTATATGCCGCTGGTGAAAAAGGCGCTGATCAGCGACATCGACAACACCTTGCTCGGCGACCGGCGTTCGCTAAAGCAACTGACAGCCTGGTTGAAAACGCAACGCAGCCAGCTGGCATTCGGCATCGCCACCGGCCGTACGATCGAAAGCGCGGTCGCTATCCTCGAGAAAAACCAGGTCAATATCCCGGATGTGCTGATCACCTCGGTCGGCTCGGAGATCCATTACGGCAAGAAACTGGTGCCCGATCTCGGCTGGACCGCGCACATCCGTCACCAGTGGCGACGCGAGGCGCTGGCCGAGGCGCTGGCCAGATTTCCTGGACTCAAGCTGCAGGCACCGGAGAACCAACGCGAATTCAAGCTGAGTTATCTGGCGACACCGGACAGCATGCCGCCCCTCAACGAGCTCTACGAATATCTGCATGATCTGAAACTGCACGCTCAACTGATCTATTCGCATGAGGAGTTTCTTGACGTGCTGCCGGTGCGCGCCTCCAAGGGCCATGCCATCCGTTACCTGGCCTACAAGTGGGGCTTGCCGCTGGAAAACTTCCTGGTCGCCGGGGATTCCGGCAATGACATAGAGATGCTGGTCGGCGACACACACGCCATCGTCGTTGGCAATCACAGTCCAGAACTGGCTGTTTTGCGCGATCAGGAACAGATCTACTTCGCACAGGGTCACAATGCTGCAGGCATCATCGAAGGCCTGCAGCACTACGGCATGGCCATCGACACGGAACCGCAGATCTCCGGCACGGAGGAACTCACGCATGTATGAACAGGTTTCACATTCCCTGCTGAATGACATCCTGATCAAGCTGGAACGCGACATCAAGGACAAGAACCTGCAACATTTCTATATCCGGCTCGGGGCGAATTTCTACGCCATCTATTCGCTGTTTCACCAGCTTTACGGCCATCGGCCCGACTTCAAGCAACAGATGCAGCGACTGGTCACCAGCCTCACCTGCGCCTACATCAAGCGACCGCAACAGCTGCGCAAGCTGGATCTTGCGCGGGAAAAGGACCACAACTGGTTCCTCAACCAGAAATGGGTCGGTTACGCGCTCTACTGCAAGGAGTTTGCCGGCGATCTGGCCGGATTGCAGAAACATCTGAACTATCTGCAGGATCTCGGCATCAACCTGCTGCATGTAATGCCGATCCTGGACTGCCCGAAAGGCAAGAGCGACGGCGGCTATGCCGTGCGCGATTTCAAAAAGATCAACCCGGAAGTCGGTACCACGCGTGAGCTTGACAGCCTGGTCAAGAACATGAAGAAGCGCGACATGCTGCTGGCGCTGGATGTAGTCGTCAACCACACCTCCAACGAACATGAATGGGCCGTGAAGGCGCGCGAAGGCGACAAGACCTATCAGGATTACTATCACGTGTTCGACGACCGTGAGCTGCCGGACATGTATGAAGAGACCATGCCCGAGGTCTTTCCCGAAACCTCGCCCGGCAACTTCAGCTGGGACGAGCAGATGGGCAAATGGGTGATGACGGTCTTCAACGACTACCAGTGGGACCTCAACTACAGCAATCCCGCCGTCCTCATCGAGATGGTGGAGATCATCCTGCACTGGGCCAATCATGGTGCTGACATCATCCGGCTGGATGCCGTCGCCTTCCTCTGGAAGAAGATCGGCAGCACCTGCCAGAACGAACGCGAAGCCCACCTGATCCTGCAACTGATGAAAGACTGCTGCCAGGTGACGGCGCCGGGCGTGCTGTTCATCGCCGAGGCCATTGTTGCGCCGGTCGAGGTCATCAAGTATTTCGGCGAGGACGCCATCAATGCCAAGGAATGCGAGATCGCCTACAACGCCACCTTCATGGCGCTACTGTGGGA
>JAEWTK010000286.1 GCA_023459535.1 Pseudomonadota bacterium | reverse complement strand
CCGGAATACGGTTTGGCGCTCGTCGTTAAGACGGACGGTGAACGCGTATTGCTGGTCACTCAGGATTGATGAATATTGCAAAATTTGAGTTATTGCTTTTACTCTCATTTGCCATTTCAGCTTGTGCGGGAGTGTCAGCACTTAACAACTCAACCAGTAACTGGAAAGAAGAGGTGCTGTTACATGATGGCACTACAGTTATCGTGAGTCGCTCAGCTACTCGTGGCGGGCAGCACGAACCTTTTCAGAGGCCATCTTTTTATAGCCAAGATTTGAGTTTTGTCATACCTGCCACAAAGGAAAAAGTAACATGGCAAGATAATTTCTCAGCCGAGCTTGGTAGCGCCAACTTTCTGCCTATGATGTTGGAAATAGACCAAGAAATTGCTTATCTGGTTGTTAATCCATTAGGGTGTCTTTCCTATAACAAATGGGGGCGGCCAAACCCATCTTACATTATTTTCAAATACGAGAGTAAGGCTTGGAATCGTATTTCACTCCAGGAGTTACCCGAAGCTTTCAAAACGCCCAATTTAATTTTTTCATCACCAGATGATGAAGCAAAAAAATCGGGACAACAGATTGTTTCGGCAGAGATGATTAAGGCTTTATATGCAAGATACAGCCAGCCTCAGTACAAAACCATTCTGCGGGAGCCTCTGGAAAATGCATATTGTGAAGAGTTGGTCCGGTACAAATGTGGCTGGGGTGCTCCAGGTGAATTTAACCGCAAGTATTTTGAAAGAGTATGTAAATAATAAATGAGCATTTTTTAAGGAGTAATTAATGACTTCTACAATTGATTTGGCTTTGATGGCAGGCGCTTCTTACGTTTCTAACCGCGACAAGATTAATAGGTTTTCAATTCCATCAGAAACTGGCTGGAATATAATTGCAGGTTCATATAGAAATCTAACTGATACAAGCGGCTTTGAAGCCATTTCTTTTTTCAAGGGCGATGAAATTGTCATTTCCTTCGCTGGTACGAATCAATGGGGTCAGCTCAGACTCCATTGATTTCAATTTGGCAAACTAGATATACGGCATGATCAGCGTCGTCTCTTTGCTTCGCTTTTCTGCTCGCGCTCGACCAGTTTGCTTAAGGCCCCCAACTCTTTCGCCAGTAGCATCAGCATGTCATCCAGCGTGGCAATGCCGAGCAGGGCGCCATCATCATCTACTACCGGCAATCTTCTTACGCCTTTGTCCGCCATCAGTTTGATGGCATCAAACAGGCCTGCGCTTTTGTTGATGACGGCGAGGCCGCCTACCATGATGTCACCGACAGTGATGACGTCTGGATCCAGTTCCGTCGCCACTACTTCCACCACGACATCCCGGTCGGTTACGATGCCTACCGGTGTTGGTCTTCCTTTGCTTGAGTCGATGACAACCACCGCCCCCACATGATTCTGTCGCATGCTCTTGCAGGCTTCAGTAACCGTACTGTTGCGCTCTACCGTGACGACTCCTGAGTTACATAATTCGCTCATGGGCATGATGATGATCCTTTCCGTGGTGATTGTTCAGGTTTGAATGCCGTGCTCCCGGGTGATAGCGGGCCACATTCAAGTTTTAAAACAGCGCAACAAGTTCTCAATCGAGCAATGATGGAATCGTGTTGACTATCAAAGGCGCTTTCCTTGGCACGCGGTTGGCTTCACCTTTGGGCCAGCCAAGGACAATGGGTACCACGGCCTCGAACTGATCCGGTATGCCGAATTCCGGTTTCAATTCCGGCGTTCTCATGGCAGGTAATGCGGCGCCTATGATGCAGGTTCCAAGGCTCATCCCGCATGCAGCCAGTATCAAGTTTTCAGCGGCCAGCCAGCAGTTTGCTTCGGCAAAAGGAGTTGTCGATCTTGTACAAAGAATGATCAATGTGCCGGCGTCGTAAAACAGATTGAAGTCCGGTCTATGCCATGCCTGGATGCTTGCATCGTCGTACATTTCCGGTTGGGCATGCAGTAGGGGCATGATGTGATCTGACATGGACTGCAACAATTCCCGGTCCTGGATGATGACGAATGCACAAGGTTCTTCATGTAGTACGGCGGGCGCCCTTACGGCACCCGTCAGTAGCGTCATGATGGCTTTGTACGGGACGCTTTCACGGGTGTAGCTGCGCACTGATCTTCTGGCCAGAATTGCCTGGAATACATCCATTTCTGTTTGTGAAGTCTGCATGAAAAGACCTTTTGCATGCACTTGCGGTATTTACCGAAGAGCTTGTTACCGATTCAAGGTACCAATAATGCGACAGATGGATAATCCGTGCGAACACCTAGGGGAAGTTTGAGTTCGAGGGTGCCGAGATAAGAGGATGCCCTTGTCCGGGTTAGTTTGAAAGGCCAGCGTCATGGGCCAGTTTGGCCAGTTCCAACAGGTTGAGTGCGCCCGTCTTTTTCATGATGTTGGACTTGTGAATCTCGATCGTGCGGTGACTGATGCCCAGCTTGCGGGCGATTTCCTTGTTGCTGTGACCGAGAATGGCCAGAGCGGTTACTTGCAGTTCTCGCTCGGTTAGTGAGTCCAGCAGTGATTTTGCATGCAGATGACTAGCCGTACTTGTCTTGATTTGCTCGATCTTCTTGCCTGCCATCTGCAGGGCGGCAAGCAGATCCATGCGGGTGACCGGTTTGGTCAGAAAATCGACAGCACCGGCTTTCATGGCTTTTACACTTTTCGGGATATCGCCATGCGCCGTCAGAAAGATGACAGGCAACTGCATCTGGCGTCGGATCATTTCCTCCTGCAGTAGTATGCCGTCCATTCCGGGCATGCGGATATCCACAATGGCGCAGCCCTGAATGTTCGGATTGCCTGCGGCGATAAAGGCGTCGCCCGATTCGAAACTGCATGTCCTGTAACCGTCCTGTTGTAGCATCAGGCTCAATGAATCCCTGACAGCGGGATCGTCGTCTATGATGAAGATTGTGATGTCGTGATGGTTCATTTTGCGCGCGGCAGGGTGAAATGAAAGGTGGTGAAGTGCTGTGCTGCGTTATCCATCCAGAGCCTGCCACCCATGCTTTCAATCATGGAGTGACTGATCTTGAGCCCCATGCCGATGCCATTCGGCTTGGTTGTGAAGAATGGTTCGAACAGGCGCTGGGCGACCTCGGGATGGACTCCGGGGCCGTTGTCGCGAACTGAAACCAGTACGTTTTTGCCGTCAGCGGTCAATTCTGCCTGTATGGTGATGGTGGCGGGGAAGATTGCTGCTTCCTGCATGGCTTCTGCGGCGTTATACAGAAGGTTGAGCAACACTTTCCTGATTTGTGTGTGATTGCCGATAAAGCGTGGCAGGTCGTCGGGCAGTTCGAGGGACAGATCGAAGTCATACAAGTCATCTTTCCTGATGCTTCCGATTAGCTCCTGGAGTAAGGCGTTCAGGTCTATGGCTTCGACTTCCGTGTCACTTTGCTGCAGAAAAGCCAGTAATTCGTGCAGGCTGTTTCCTGCCCGCTGTGCCTGTGTGAAGCAGCCTTGCAGGGTATGCGCCAGCTGATCGGGGTCGGGTTGATCGGAAGATAATGAATGCAGGGCCACTTCACTGTAGGCGGAAATAGCCGCCAGCGGCTGGTTGATTTCATGGGCGATCGCCGCGACAGTCTGTGCGGCCATCTGACGTTTGGCCAGTCGTTCCATTTCCGCCTGTTGTCTGCGCAAATCGCGCTCCAGCTTTTTCTGGCTGCTGATATCGCGTACGACACCGACCATTCTGATGGCGCTACCACTCGAAAAGAAGACCTTGCCGGTGGTGGCGACCCAACGTTCGGATTTGTCCTTTTTGTTGATGACACGATATTCCACCTGGTATTCGCCACTGCCATCGGGATCGAGGGCGCGTTGCATGGCAGCATTTCTGCCTGGCAGATCTTGTGGATGTATCGAGTCCGTCAGTTGTCCGTAAGTGATCGGCTCATTTTTCGCGAATCCCCATAGCTCTCGTATGCGTTCGTCACAAACGGCTGTCTGATTGAGCAGATTGAAATCAAAGACCCCTAGGCCTGCTGCGCTCTTGGCCAGGCGCAAACGCTCCTCGCTTTCCCATAAAGCCTTCTTGTCCTGCTGGTTACGATCAGGGAAATGAAATGTGGCCAGTACCAAGTGTTTTCCATGGTCACTGATTGGGCTTAGTCCGATATCGACCGGCAGTTCCTGGCCGTCGCTGGTTAGTACGACCAGATTGTTGCCATTACCCATGGCGCGCTTTGTCGGTTTTGTGGAATAGTGCTGCCGATGTCGGCAGTGACGTTCGCGGTGGCGTTCGGGGATGAGAGATTCGACAGCCTTGCCGATGATACTGGCATCATCGCTGTATCCCAGCATTTGCCGCAAGGCAAGGTTGGCCAGGAGGATATTGCCCTCGGCATCTGCCAGCAGCATGGCGTCTGCTGCCGCGTCGAACAATGTCCTTGAATCCAGACCCGCAAGTGGATTGGTCAATCTTAAATCCCCTGATTCACCGCCCGAAAAGAATTATCTTCGTCCAGTTTGTGCGAGCAAATCAATATATCCGGAAATATACCAATAAGGGTTTGCCCTTACGTGCTTGCACGAATTTTTATGATGCGCTTGTTTCTGTAATTTACCAACCTTGCATCAGTCTTTGTGACAAATAATTGATTAATCCGGTTTTGAATAGTTTATTTGTATTTCCAGGCTTAATTTCAAGATTTCAAGAAGGAGAGAGTCAAATGTCTGTAACTGCCCATTCCCATGCCAAAGGTAAAAAAGCTGCGAGCAGTTCCAGGCGCCGGACTGGTTCTGCAATGAAAACCGATGATGCGCGAACTGTCGCGATTGCAGTCAGGGCATATTACATGGCTGAACAGCGTGGATTCGAGCCGGGCCATGAATTGGAAGACTGGCTGAATGCAGAACAGCAAGAGAGCAGGCATTGATTATGAAGGCATACAGCACAATCAATCCCGGTCCTTCGGCCACTCAGGATTTCGGTCGTATACTGGAGTCGTCAGTCAGAAAGCAGGAGGCCCAGCGGGCGATACTCTGGCTCGATGCCAATGGCAATATCAATGACTGCAATTTAACTGCGGTGAAGATGCTCGGCTGCCGGCCTGCGGCAAAAACTCCCTTGCATGTCACATCCCTATTGCCGCAATTGAAAGAGATGAAGCTGACCGATGGTTGTCACCTCAATTCCCACCTGCGTTATGTCGCGCACCTCGGACATCGCTTCGATGTATTCAGTCTGCGCGGTACCCGGTTTGAGGGTGAGCTATTCTTCAGTGACATCGAGCAGCCGGCGCCGCATGCCTTCCGGCTGATAATCAGTCTCCATAACCCGGTACAGAGAGTGTTCAGTGTGAAGT
>JAEWTK010000285.1 GCA_023459535.1 Pseudomonadota bacterium | reverse complement strand
CCTTCTTGGCAGCATCAACTGCAGCCTGGATGGCAGCGGAATCGTGACCATCTACGGATTGAAAATGCCAGCCATAGGCTTCGAAACGCTTGGCGGTGTCATCGGTGTACCAGCCTTCAATGTGACCGTCGATGGAGATGCCGTTGTCGTCCCAGAACGCAACCAGCTTGCCCAGACCCCAGGTACCGGCCAGTGCACAGGCTTCGTGGGAAACGCCTTCCATCATGCAACCGTCGCCAAGGAACACGTAAGTGTAGTGGTCGACAATGTCATGGCCTGGCTTGTTGAACTGACTGGCCAGCAGCTTTTCTGCCATGGCGAAACCGACGCCATTGGCGATACCCTGACCCAGCGGACCAGTAGTGGTTTCTACACCAGGGGCGTAACTATATTCAGGGTGGCCTGCGCACTTGGAATGCAGTTGACGGAAAGTCTTGATGTCGTCGATGGAGACATCATAGCCGGTCAGGTGCAGCAGAGAGTAGATCAGCATGGAGCCATGGCCGTTGGACAACACGAAACGGTCACGGTTTGCCCATTGCGGGTTCTTCGGGTTGTGGCTCAGGTTGTGGTTCCACACCACTTCGGCAATTTCTGCCATGCCCATAGGGGCGCCTGGGTGGCCAGAATTTGCCTTCTGGACCGCATCCATGGACAGTGCACGGATGGCATTACATAAATCGGTACGAGTTGCCATTTCAATCTCCCTCATCTTTCAAACCGGGTTTAATAGAGAAAAGTCTGTCTGCCGACACTTGGTGTCAGGCAATCAGCCCCGCTCAAATTCTTGGAATCCCCCTCAGTACAGGATATCGCCGACGTTAATGCTCGCCGCTATTTCTTTGTTATGGTCGGGGGTTTAGTGCGTAATTATTGCCTAGTTAGTGATTTTCAGCAACTGCAAGCCTGCCGTACAGGCTCGCAACGACTCCTGAATCAAGTCGCATCTTCGCGCCATTTAATGGAGCAGCCGATGGATGAAATCTGCTCACGCGGGCCCTGGCCGGTTTCCGCGATCAGCTTCATGGCTTTGAACAGGTCGCGCGTCGGATTCGGATTGGGTGTCATCTCGCGCTTCTGGTCATCGAAGCGACCGCGATACTGCAATTCCAGGTCGGCATTGAAGCCGAAGAAATCGGGCGTGCAGACTGCGCCGTAAGCCTTTGCCACTTCCTGTGTCTCGTCCAGCACATAAGGGAAAGAGAAGTTGAACTCCTTCGCCATGGCCTGCATGTTTTCATAGGAATCTTCCGGGTAATTGACCCAATCGTTGGAAGAGATGGCAATGGCATTGACGCCAAGCCCCTTCAGCTCAAGCAGGTCAGCCACCAGCCGCTCGCGGATCGCCTTTACATAAGGGCAATGATTGCAGATAAACATCACCAGCGTGCCCTTGGGCCCGCGGATATCCTCCAGCGTCCAGTATTTACCATCGACGCCGAGCAGCCTGAATTCAGGCGCCTTCCAGCCAAAATCACAAATCGGTGGGTTAAGACTTGCCATCTGAACGACTCCTTCAATTAGAATTAGGGCTCATTTTAACACTGCTGCCCGGCTTGAAAACCTTGGCCATAAACCCTCATGCCCCGATTCTACTCGCCTGAAAAACTTGCCCCCGGCGCCCTCATCAGACTTTCGGACAATGCAGCCGTGCACGCCAGCCGCGCATTACGCATGAAAGTGGGCGACAGCGCCGTGTTGTTCAACGGGGACGGCAACGACTACCCGTGTGAATTGACCTACATGAGCAAAAGCGAGGTCAGTGCCAAGGTGAAATCCGTCAGTGCCAACACCTGCGAATCGCCCCTCAACATCACCCTGATTCAGGCCATCTCATCAGGCGACCGCATGGATTTCACCATACAGAAAGCAGTGGAACTGGGCGTCACCGCAATTCAGCCGATTTCCAGCCAGCGCAGCGTGGTCAAGCTCTCTGGCGAGCGAGCCGAGAAACGCCGCGAACACTGGCAGAATGTGGTCATCTCCGCCTGCGAGCAATGCGGACGCGCCATCGTGCCGGAAGTCCGGCCAGCCACCTCGCTGGCGCAGTGGTTGGGACAATCCGAGACCGCTGCGCTCCGCATCATTCTTTCGCCCGGCGCCCCGCAAAGTCTGAATGAGCTGCAAAAACCGTCCGGCGACATCCAACTGCTGATCGGCGCCGAAGGCGGCCTGACCGAGGATGAAATCAACCTCGCCACCACCCACAACTTCACCCCCATTCGACTGGGCAACCGTATCCTGCGCACCGAAACTGCTGCACTCACTGCAATCTCATCCCTGCAGACCCGGTGGGGCGATTTTAATTAATTGCAATTTTCATACATTTATATAAAAATATGCTTTTAACGCATATTTGATTGCTCTATGTCCATCGGAAACGCAATTCGCAAGCGGCGCAAAACGCTGGGACTCACCTTGCAGACACTCGCCCAGCAGGTCGATACCGACAGCGGCAACCTGTCGCGCATTGAACGAGGCGTGCAAGGCGTTTCCGAAACCATGCTGAGGCGGCTTTGTACCGCTCTCGACTGCACGCCCGCTTTTCTCTATTCGCAGTCGGAAGCGGCCAGCGCTCCCGCTGCCCAGACATCCACACAGATACAGCTGCAAAGGCCGCAGGAATTTGTACGCTGGTTCCGTTCGGCCGCACCCTACATCCATGCCTTTGGCGGCCGCACCTTTGTCATCGCCTTTGGCGGCGAGGTAGTTGACGACGGCCAATTCGTGGCGCTCTCGCACGACCTTAACCTGCTCGCCAGCCTGGAAGTCCGGCTGGTGCTGGTGCATGGTTCGCGCCCGCAGATCGAATCTCGCCTGAAAAAGAATCGCATCGAAACCCACATGGTAGAAGGCCTGCGCGTCACCGATGACGAGGCCATGCAGGCCGTGAAAGAGGCCAATGGCGCCGTGCGCGTCGAAATCGAAGCCCTGCTTTCCATGGGGCTGGTCAATTCACCGATGGCCGGCTCGGACATCCGGGTAGCCAGCGGCAACTTTGTCACGGCAAAACCATTGGGCGTGCTCAATGGCGTGGACTTGCAACACACCGGCACGGTACGCCGGGTGGATGCAACCGGTATCCAGAAAAGACTGGACGACGGCGAACTGGTGCTGCTCTCCCCCATGGGCTATTCGCCGACCGGCGAGGTGTTCAACCTGACGCTGGAAGATGTCGCCGTGAACGCAGCAATTGCGCTGGACGCAGACAAGCTGATCTTCCTGATTGATACGCCGGGTGTACATAATGCGCGCGGCGAACTACTGCGGGAAATGACCGCGCACAAGGCGGAGAATCTGCTACGGCACATCAAGGAAAAAGGCGACCAGAACATCACCGAGGACGAAAAATATTTCCTGCCCGCCGCCATCAAGGCCTCGGACAACGGCGTCGCGCGCACGCACCTGATCAGCCGCCATGTCGATGGCGCCATCCTGCAGGAGTTGTTCACGCACGACGGCATCGGCACCATGATCACCGAAGAACCGCTGGAAGCCATGCGCCAGGCCGAGATCGGCGATGTCGGCGGCATCCTTCAACTGATAGAGCCGCTGGAAGTCGAGGGCGTACTGGTTCGGCGCGGGCGCGAGCGGCTGGAGATGGAAATCAGCCATTTCCATGTCATGGAACACGATGGACGTATCATCGGCTGCGCGGCGCTCTATCCGTTTCCGCAACAAAAAACTGCCGAGCTTGCCTGCATGGCTGTACACCCGGGATTTCGGCGCGGCGGGCGCGGCG
>JAEWTK010000284.1 GCA_023459535.1 Pseudomonadota bacterium | reverse complement strand
GAATCAGTGCGAGCGGCAGCAGCAACAGCACCCATGGCTGCAGCAGGGTCATGACACTCTCCGTTCGCAGTCGCGCAGACGCTTGCCCAATACGGTCAGTTCGACTATGAATTGCGCACTGTCACGGTTCCATTCGCCGAACAGGGCCTGGTTCGAACGTTGGAAAAATTGCTCGATGTCGCTCCTGAGTTTGCCGAATTGCGGATGCTTTGCCAGGAATGCCGCGATGTCGCTTTCGAACAGGTTGGCGCCATGCACGCTGTTGAATGCCTGATGCAGTTGCGACAAGGCTTCCTTTTCGCTGGCCTGATTCCTCGGTAGATTCTTCAGCTTGCGGTGGGCTTTGGCAAATGCGCCATTCATGAACGGCAGCCAGCGCGCATCGGCATTGATATAGAGCAGGCCAGCCAGCCCGAGTGCGAACATGGCCAATAGCAGCGCCAGGCGTTGTTGGTGCAGGGCGACATCTATGAGTGAGGGCTTGAATTGCGGGATCAGGTGCGTTTTCACATCCTTGATGTCGGCTGGTACCAGCGGCGAGAACCAGAACGGCCATGCCGGCAGCTTGATGGAAAGGGCTTTTGGGCCGCCCGTGAGGGCAAAGCCCTCGGCCGGCAGCTCCATCATGGCGGGGACATGCGCATTGGCAAACACGCGGTAGCGCAGTTTGATCAGATAGCCCGGCGCCTGCTTGCCTTTCAGTGGCTCGACCTCGATGTCGGCCAGTTCGATGCCGTCGCGAACCAGACCTTTCAGCGGAAGTGCCTGCTCGGAGATCTGGTATGGCGGGTTCACCCGCACTTCAATCTGGCGGTCCAGCACATCGCCGATGCGGATGCCGGTGGCTTGTGGCGGGTTGACGACCTTCAGGGTCTTGATCTCCGCTTCCTCTGCCATGCCGGCATAGCTCATCAGCAGCAATCCGACGAATGAGATGAATCGTATGGTTTGAATTTTCATAAGCTCATGTACTGTTCAAAATAATGGGTCATTGCTTCGGGGTCGAACTTGCCGCTCAGATATAGCGCCTGGCTGTCGAAGCGCGAGAACAGTTCGTCCAGTGCCTGTTTCCTCTCGGCAAATGCGGCCTCGAACTGCGCGCGAACGGCATCGCGAAAGAAGATGGTCCGGTTCATGCCGGTCTCGGGGTCCAGCATGTTGCCTAAGCCGAATCTGGGCAGATGCTTGTATTCCTGCTCGTCCCATAGCACGACCGGCACCACCTGATGCACGGACATGGCGTTCAGGGCCTGTTCGATCAGGGCGAGCGGCATGTGGAAATCCGAGATCCAGAACACCAGGCCCTTGTGCTGACTGAGGAACTGGTGCACCTCCATGATGCCCTCGGAGCCGACACGCATTTTCCGGTAGTGGTGCAACTCGCCGATGAGCTCCAGTGCCTGATGCACGTGCAGGCTCAATGGCAGCGTGAATTCCTCGACCACATGCTGGTGGTAGCTGACCAGGCTGAACACATCGCCGGCATTGAAGGCGGAAAGCGCAATCGATGCGGCAATTTCCTTGGCCTGATCCAGCTTGCGCTGCCGCCCCTTGAACTGCATGGAACTGGACAGATCGCACACGGCAAAGATGGGCGTGGTGTTGTCCTGATTGAACAGCTTGACCTGAATCTGCTCGTAGGGGTCACGCAGCGTCTGGCGCAGGTCCATGCGCCGCGCATCCGGGTAGTCCACCAGCGACACGTTGCCCCGGTATTCGAAGCCCAGGCCGCGTTGCAGGCCGCGGTGATCGCCGGCATGCACGCTGCTGGATTTCCAGGGAATCTGGTAGGTGAACGGTTTGGCGTACGCCGGAATCATGCGGCTTTGACCTGTGCCGGCACGGCGACTGTGCTCAGGATGTGCGAGGTCAGCTCACGCGCCAGCACGGTGCGGCGATTCTCGTACATCGAATTGAACACCAGACGGTGCGCGATCAGTTCGTGGAACACGGCATGCAGATCTTCCGGGTACAGGCTGTCACGGTTCATGAGCCAGGCATGCACGCGCGCAGCTTTCAGCAGCATGCCCATGCCGCGCGGGCTGGCGCCGGTCTGGATCAGGCGGTTGACGTCGACGCTGTCCAGCTGGATGCCGAATTTCTGCGGCGACTGGGTGGCTTCCCACAGGTCCAGTGCGTACTCCTCAATGGTGTCGCTGGAACGGATATGGCTTTGCAGATAGTCCGAAAAGTCATTGAGCTGGTCGAACTGCAGCACATTGGATTCGACCTGCTTGGTCAGGTTTTCCGCATGCTGGAATTTGACGTTGAACATCAGGGCCTTGCGCAATTCACGGTCTTGCGGGATGTCGATGGGGATTTCCATCATGAAGCGGTCACGCGCCGCGGAAGGAATCTCGAAGGTTTCGTTCTTCTCGACCTGATTGCGGTCGGCGAACACCACCATGTGCGGCAAGCGATATTCTTTCTTGAAGGCATGCAGATGGCGCTCGGCCATCACGCGCAGCATGAGCGCATGCACTTGCGGCCGTGCGCGGTTGATCTCGTTGAAGAAGAATACTGACAGGTTCTCTCCGGCACGCAGCAGCGGACCTTCATCGATTTTCGGGCGGCCATCCTCACCGAGGTAGGTGTGGTAGATGAGATCGTTCGGCATCAGGTCGACCGTGCCTTCGATACGCTCATAGGCACCGCCGATGCAGCGGGCGATCGATTGCAGCAACGTGGTCTTGCCGACGCCGACGCCGCCTTCGAGCAACACGTGACCACGCGCAAAGATGGCGATGTTCATCAGCCGTATGGCCTTGTCCTGGCCAACGATGACCTTCTTCACTTCATTTTCCAGTTTCAAGGCATGACTGCGCCAATCCGAGAGTTGATTATCCAGTGGGGGAGACATGAGGGTTCCTTTATTGATGGTTGGTAAAAGACTCAAGGTCAATTTGTATCAATTTGTATCAAGCTGGATGGAACTGTAACTAAAATTGGATTACCATGAGTCGCCCAGAATGGACAACCTAGGTAGCCCAGAGATTTTTGTTTGGCTGCAACGGGCATCCGTTGGTTGAAAGGCTGATGCTCTAATCCTGGCTATTTGAATGAATTTTTCATGTGAGAGAAGCAATGTTACGTTCATGGAACCTTAATCTGGTTCTCAACAGAGACTCGGCTCTGGCTGTCTATTTGCAGATTGCCCAGCAAATCATCGATGAGATCAAGCGAGGGCGTTTGTTGCCGTCTACAATCCTGCCCGGAACCCGAGAGCTGGCAGAGAAATTCAATGTCAACCGGAAAACCGCTCGGCTTGCCTACGATGAACTGATTGCCCAGGGCTGGCTGACGACCGAAAAGCGCAGGGGTACTTTCGTTTCCGCCAAGCTGCCGCACTTTGTTCCGCACAAGCACGCAAGCATGCGGGTTGCAGAAATTCATACGTCACAGTTCACGTCCTATGCCCGGCATCTGGTTCCGCAAGACCATAGTGTTCTCGATCAGGTCATTGATTTCAATGACGGTATTCCAGACACGCGACTGATCCCGTTCGAAATTCTGTCGCGGGCATTTCGTCATGCGCTGGTCGATTCTTCGCGCGCCAACAGGTTGGGTTATGACGACCCCAGAGGCATGCTGGTCCTGCGACAGGCGATTGCATCCATGCTGAACATGGAACGGGGGTTGAGCGTCAGTGTGGATAACACATGTATCGTGCGCGGGAGCCAGATGGGGATATTCCTGGCGGCGCGCATCCTGACGCGGCCGGGCGATTGCGTCGTGGTTGAACGATTGAGTTATCCGCCGGCTCGCGAGGCGTTCCGTTCATGCGGCGCGCAAATCCTTGGTGTCGGGCTGGATGAGCACGGGCTGGATGTCGATGAATTGGAAACCCTGTGCAAGCAGCATCGGGTGCGGGCCATTTATGTCACGCCGCATCATCAGTTCCCGACCACGGTCATGATGACGGCCGAACGTCGCCTGAAGCTGCTGATGCTGGCCGAGCAGTACGATTTTGTGATCGTGGAGGACGATTACGATCACGAGTTCCATTTCCATCATCATCCGGTTTTGCCGCTCGCAAGCGATGATCCGGCCGGCAGGGTGGTTTATGTGGGTTCTTTGTCCAAGGTGCTGGCGCCGGGCTTGCGCATCGGTTATCTGGTGGCTTCCAGGGAATTCATCAACCAATGTTCATCAGAAATCATGCTGATCGACCGCCAAGGCAACTCGGTGACCGAATTCGCTGTTGCTGAACTGATGGGGTCGGGCGAGATCAAGCGCCATATTCGTAAAACCTTGAAAATCTATGGTGAGCGTCGAAATATCCTGGTCAATCTAGTGCGCGAAGAGCTAGGGCCGTTTGTGCGTTTCGACCCCCCTGTCGGCGGGCTGGCACTTTGGTTACGGTTGAACGAAGGCATTGATATCGATGCCCTGGCGCAAAAAGCCTTGCTGAAAAAAGTGCGTGTGCTGCCGGGTTCGCTCTTTTCCGATGGTGACACTGACATCAATGGCATCCGGCTGGGGTTCGGCAGCCTCGATGCAAATGAATTGACTGCAGGGATACAGCGATTGAAACAAGCCCTTATCGCACAAGACCGAGCAATCAGTTTGATGGATTAACAGCGGCAGTTTCAATGGATAGGCCCTTGGCGTTTTATGTCGGTAGGGTGGCTTTTGAGAAGAACAACGACCTTCTGCTCCGACATCTCTCTTGGCATGGCACATTTACGGCTGATATCCATCAGCGTAAGCTAATTCTGCCGCTCTTTAGCTTCCGCCAACCTTTCCTGCTTCTTGGCTTCTTCCTTCCTTACATCATCAATTACGCGCATGACGTTTTTCAAATCAACGGGTTTATGATCTTCCCTAAAGCGCCCGGTTAATGGCACATCCGGGTGCAAGTCACCATGCGCATACAGCGCCCAGATCTCTTTGCCATATTGGGTGTTGAGCAACTGCGGGGCAAAACGCCCGAAATAATTGCTGAGGTTTTCCACATCGCGTTCCAGCATACTGCTTGCATGGTTGTTGCCCGCAGCATCGACCGCTTGCGGCAGGTCGATGATGACAGGTCCATCGTGACTGAGCAGGATATTGAATTCTGAAAGATCGCCATGCACGATGCCGGCAGACAGCATGCGTAGCACTTCGCGCAACAGCGTCTGGTGGTGCATCAAGGCTTCTGCCTCAGTGAATTCGACATCATTCAATCTCGGCGCGGCGCTGCCGTTGGCATCAGTCACCAGTTCCATCAGCAGCACGCCTTCGTGAAAATTGTATGGCTTGGGTACGCGAACACCAGCGGCATCCAGGCGGAACAGTGCATCGACCTCTGCACTTTGCCAGGCTTCTTCCTGCGCCTGGCGGCCGTATTTGGAGCCTTTTTGCATGGCACGCGCCTGACGGCTGTTCTTGACGCGGCGGCCTTCGGTGTAATCCACACTCTGGCGGAAGCTGCGTTTATCAGCTTCCTTGTACACTTTTGCGCATCGCACGTCGTCACCGCAACGGACGACGTACACGGTGGCTTCCTTGCCGCTCATGAGTTGACGGAGGACTTCGTCAATCAGGCCGTCTTCAATCAGAGGTTCGAGTCTTTTAGGTGGTTTCATGGGAAGGGATGATACGACTTGGGTGGGGTAAAAGGGCAACTATGTTGCTTGCTCGGGTGGAATATGCGGATGGAGTGTCTGGGTGAAAAATCTGGGTGAAATATAAAACGCAATAAAAAAGCCGGATGTTGAATCCGGCTTTTTGTATTACACACGCTACTTACTTCACGCGGTTCTTGTATTCCAGCGTGCGGGTGTCGATTTCGATCTTGTCGCCGATTTCGCAGAACAGCGGCACTGGCAGTTCAAAGCCGGTATTGATCTTGGCTGGCTTCATGACCTTGCCGGAGGTGTCACCCTTGACGGCTGGCTCGGTATAGATGATTTCACGTACTACTGAATTTGGCAGTTCAACCGAGATCGGCTTGCCGTTGTAGAACACGACTTCGCATTCCATGCCGTCTTCCAGGAACTTCAGTGCATCTTCCATGGTTTCGGCTTCAACTTCGTACTGGTTGTATTCGGCATCCATGAACACATACATCGGGTCGCCGAAGTAGGAGTAGGTGACATCCTTCTTTTCCAGCACGACGACGTCGAACTTGTCATCCGCCTTGTAAACAGCTTCACTCGGAGATTCGGTGAGCAGATTCTTGAATTTCATCTTGACCACGGAAGAGTTGCGGCCGGATTTGCTGTATTCGGCCTTGAGTACGACCATGGGGTCGTTGCCCACCATAAATACGTTACCTACGCGGAGTTCCTGAGCTGTTTTCATGTGATGTCCTGCGACCTAAAAATTTGGAGGAGTAAAAAGCCGCGCATTATATCAGAGTTTTATCAAGAATTCTCGCAAAAAATCACCAGCTTAGACGCAAGATCGGGCTGCTGTGCCAAAAGCTCCGCACGCTGTTTGGCATGCGCCTGCAGTACCGGCAGTTGTTGCAATAGCTGTTGCCAGTGCGCGGCTTGCAGCTCGCCGCCGACCCAGGCACGGTGGAATTGTTCCAGACTGGTTCTGGCAGCGGTTTCACAACCGTGGTTATAGCAGTCGAAAAATGCCTGCAGTTTGAGCAGGTGGGTGTCTTCTTCCTGCCGGTAGGGTTGCCAGATGAAAGGGCGCGCGGCCCAGATCGCGCGTATCCAGCTATCTTCGCCCCGCACGAAATTGAGATCGCATGACCACAGCAGACGGTCATAGGCATCCTGTGAGAGGAACGGCAGAATCTCGACCGTCAGTTGACCATTGGTGATCTGCTGACCGACCGCCAACTGCGGCACGCCGAAGAAATCGCAGACGGCAGGCAAAATGCCGGTTTGCGGAATGCGGCAATGTACCGGCCGCGGCCCTTGCGCCATGATGGAAAGCAGTTGGTGGATAGGCGCAAACGGGTAGCAGAACAGCGATACTTGCAGCTCATGCTGGTGGCTGCCGTTGTCAGCAACTTGTTGTCTCTGCACAAACGCGTCGCGGGCAGCGAACAGGTCTTTTTCACGTAGCAGGCCGCCGGTCCGTTCGGTGAAGCCGGGGAAGAAGAAGGTCTTGTTCAGCGGCAGTCTGGGGTGCGGCGAGGGTTTCAGGTGGTATTCCTCCACCCAGCTTTCCGCGCTCAGGTATTCCAGGTTGAGCCATGCGGGCCGGGTCTCGGCCATGGCCTGCAGGTAATTCTCCGGCAGCTCGCAGGCGAAGGCCTCGATCACCACATCGGCGACGGTGTCGAAGCTGAATTCCGGCTGCCAGTGATGAATCGCGACGCCGTCGATCTTCTGCACCGGCAGCACGGTATCGATCTGCGGCAATAGGCGCTGTGTGCTTTCCAGATCATCGACCCAGAGACGGATATCCAGGC
>JAEWTK010000283.1 GCA_023459535.1 Pseudomonadota bacterium | reverse complement strand
GCGCAGGAGTACGTGTCCGTCGAACAGCCGATGAGGCGGGCGGCGTCGTACTCCGATAGAACAGTGGTGATCTGTGGTGCATTGCCGAACGCACGCTCCCACGCGAGAGCCACGCTAACTAATTGCTCGCGCAAACTTTCCATGGCACCTAACTAAAATTAGACACCCTAAAAATGCACGTCAAATGCACCTCTGAGGTGTATAAACTGAAAATATTTTTGCAATCAACTGTTTTCATTATCTTTAAATTATTCGGTACACCCTGACTTTTTAGAAACCAGTATCACAGAAAAATCGCCCGAGCTGTTAAACCTGAGGCGGTAATTTGCAGTTTAACCACTATAGCTCGCACACAGAGCAAACCTACCTCGGTTGGATTAAACGCCTCATTCTTTTTCATGACAAGTGCGCCGCCAAGATATGGATGCGCCCGAGTTCGAAACCGTTCTGAAGCAAAATACTCAGTCCCCAACCATTCACGCCACCCTGGAACAAATCCTGTTTCTGCCGCTTTCTTTCGCCATATACAGGTAGCGATCCGCTTCTGAAATCAGTTCGTCCAGGTTTTGGTGGTCTGCCTTGTGCGCTACGCCAAAGCTGGCGGTAAATGAAAGCCCGGCGCCCTGCACTGGCACCCGGATATTCTCGATGGCATTTCTCAGCCGCTCCGCCATCACCAGTGCGGATGCCAGCCGGGTCTCCGGTAGCAGTAGCAGGAACTCTTCCCCACCCCAGCGGGCGACGACATCGACATCGCGGGCGGAATCGCTCAGCACCTTGCTGACTGCCACCAGTGCTGCATCGCCCGCCGCGTGGCCGTAGCGGTCATTGATGGATTTGAAATGGTCGAGATCGAGAATGATCACGGAGAGTTCGCGTTTGGTGCGTTGCGCCATGCTCCAGACCAGTTGCCCTTTTTCGATGAATGCACGCCGGTTGTTGAGGCCGGTAAGCGAATCCTTGGCGGCGAGTTGTTCGGCGAGCCGGTGTTCTGTCTGGATTGCGCGGAACTGATGGGCCAGAGCCAGCGACAGCAGTGTGGCGTCGATCATCATCCCCAGTTCCACGGCACGGAAAGTCCAGTCGCTGAACGGGATGAAACCCCAGACCGACAGGCAAGTGAGGGCGGTGCCTATCATCGAGGCGATGGAGGCAAAGAGGAAATAGCGGGAATAGCGATGGCCGGAGCGCAACGCGATTGCACCGAGAAATATCATCGTGGACGAGAACAGGATGACGAAGGTAAACGCGACTAGCAAGGCATAAAGCTGCGAATCCGCATAAAGGCTGAGCAACAGCAGCACGACAAAAAGCCCGCTCATGCGGTTGACGTTTTTGTGGACGCGCGGGAAGCAAGTACGGGTATCCAGAAAATCCTTGGCGAAAGTCAGCCCGGCAATGCCGTAAACCAGCATGAAGATCGGAATGACCCACTCCTGCCACGCTGGAAACTCCGACCAGAACCAGACATAGCCATGCCCCGTATAGGCGATGTTGAGCAAGACAAAAGCCGCGATAAAGCAGCCATACAGCAGATGGCGCTTATAGCTGAGGCCGAAATAGATAAAGAGGTTGTAAGCCAGCAAGGCCAGCAGATAGCCGTAGAGGAAACCATAGCTGTACCCTTGGCCGATCTCACGGCTTGTCACTTGATCCGGACTGAGCAAAAACACCGGAACAACCATCGGGTCTGGCGTTGCGACACGCAGGTAGATATCGGTAATGCCGGGGTCGAAGCCGTGATAAAAGGAAAAGAAACGCCCGTGGATGGAACGGTCATTGAATGCAAGTGCATCGCCGGCCTGATACTTCTCGATTGGCCGGTTCTCCTTGATGAAATAAACATCTACCTGATCGAGCCAGGAGTTCTCGACGAAAAGCTGCCTGCTGGCTGCGTCGCTGCTCTTGTTGGCGATGGAAAGATGAATCCAGGCCGGTTTGGCGCCGATGCCGAAACTGAGGATTTGGCTTTCGCCTTGAACAAAAGCATCTGCGGCCTGGCTCTCGATGACCTGCTCTATGGTCAACGGTGCAGCAGGTTCTTTCATGTAGGCCGCATGCAGGCCCAGGGGTTGGCTGGGGGAAATTTCGGTGAGCGTCAGGGGTGCAGCGATCGCGACGGAACAGAACAGCCAGCTGATGATTGCAATGCCGGTTAAAAAAAGCTGTCGTCTTGTCATCGGCAAGAAAGGCATTATCGGGAGGATGGACCTGTTCATTATTATTACTGACGTCAACGCACACTAGCAGTTATAACCGCTTTTAACAACATGGTTACATACTCGTACAAAGCCTCATGAGACATGATTGACAAGTCCACGAAAAGTCGCGCTACTTATTCATTGATAGTGTCACCTCCAATCGTTAAGAGATCGAAGCGATTTACTCCATCAGAGCAACAGATTTCACCTGTACCCAGACATTTAAACCCGCCTTTAATCCCAAGGCAGCAACGGCGCGACTGGTCATACTAGCCAACATGAAGGCACTACCTACCCGGACTCTGACCAAGGCAAGGCCCTTACGAGCATCATCAGCAATCGTGTCGACTTCGCCTGGTAAAATGTTCTGGATACTGGTGTTTTGCTGCGGCTGCGTAGAGATGCTGACGTCGCGGGCAAGGACACGAACGCGAACGCGACGACCTTTAGCCAAACCGGTGTCTCTCGTCCATAACCCACCACCATCGAAATCCACGCGCACCAAATGCCATTCGCTATCACGTTCGGCCACGGCGCCATGCAAAACGATGCCCGCATCTTCGCCAAACTGAAACGGCAGATCGATTCTCGCAAGAGTCTCAACCAGGGTGCCCTGCACTACAGCCTTACCGTCCTCCATGACGACGATGTAATCAGCTAGCCTTGCAGCTTCATCCGGCGAATGCGTCACATACAATATGGGGATCTCCAACTCGTCATGCAGTCGCTCCAAATACGGCAGGATTTCCTGCTTACGTTTCAGATCGAGCGCTGCGAGCGGCTCATCCATCAATAACAGACGGGGATTCGCGGCTAGCGCTCTGGCAATCGCCACGCGTTGTCGCTCACCACCGGAAAGTCGATCCGGTTTGCGGTCAAGCAAATGACCAATCCCCAGCAACTCGATCGCTTGCTCCAGGCTGAATTTTTGATGGCTACCGCTTCGTCGCATGCCATAGCGCAAATTGCCATTGACTGAAAGATGCGGAAACAGGCTGGCTTCCTGGAACACATAGGCCAACGGCCGTCGATGTACCTGCAACCAGTTTTCTCCATCCTGCCACACCTCGCCATTCAGGCTCATATGGCCGTGTAAAGTGCGTTCCAGTCCTGCGATACATCGCAAGACTGTGGTCTTGCCGGAACCTGAGTGACCAAATACTGCTGTTACACCTTGTCCAGGCAAGGCAAGATCGACGTCGAGCTTGAAGCCGGGCCAACCGATACGAAATCTTGCCTTGATACCGTCCATATTCAAAAAATCCTTCTTGCCGGACGCCAAAGATACACAGCAACCAACACAACAAAGGAAAACACCAGCATGACCGCCGACAGGTTGTGCGCCTGCATGTATTCCAGCGCTTCCACATGATCGTAGATCTGCACCGAAGCCACGCGGGTCTCACCAGGGATGTTGCCGCCTAGCATGAGGACGACACCGAACTCGCCGACCGTGTGCGCAAACGTCAGGATGGAGGCCGATAGGAATCCGGGCCAGGCCAGCGGTACCGCTACCGTAAAAAAGGCATCCAGCGGCGAAGCGCGCAGCGTGGCGGCCACCTCCAGCGGTCGTTCACCGATGCTCTCGAATGCAGTCTGTAATGGCTGTACCATGAACGGCAGCGAATAGAACACGGAAGCGACCACCAGCCCCCAGAAAGTGAAGGGCAACAGGCCGATACCCAAGGCTTCGGTCAGTTGACCGACCGGCCCATTCGGCCCCATGCCGAGCAGCAGGTAGAAACCCAACACGGACGGCGGCAGCACCAGCGGCAAGGCGACGACCGCGCCTATCGGCCCCTTCCACCAGGCTTTGGTGCGTGCCAGCCACCAGGCAATGGGTGTCCCCACCAGCAGCAGGATCAGGGTGACGATGCTCGCCAGCCGGATGGTCAGCCAAATGGCCTGCAGATCACTATCGCTCAGATGCATGCATGTCCTTCATCGGCTTGGTCACTCGGCTCGGCCATTCGGTTCGCTCCTTCAGTTCGGTCATGAGAATTCTACGCAAAGATGTCTGCTGAAACGAAGTAGATTTTCATTCGCCATGCGTTATTCACTACCAACCCCTTCACCCGGCAAAACAAAGCCGTATTTCGTCATCACCGCACGTGCCGGTTTGCTGCCCATGTAATCGGCGAAGCGCTTGGCCAGCGCACTGCCCTCGGCGCGCTTGGTGATAATAAAACCCTGCTCCAGCGGCGGATGCAATTTGTCGGGGATCAGCCAGTAACCGCCCTTGCCGGCCAACTCCGGATTGACTGCCTGCGCCAGCGCGACGATGCCGACCTGGGCGTTGCCGGACTGCACGAACTGTGCCGCGTGCGCGATGCTCTCACCATAAACCAGTTTAGGTTCAACCTTCTCCCACAGACCGACGGCACGCAAGGCCTCTTCGGCACGCTGACCATAAGGTGCGTGCCTGGGATTGGCAATCGAGATGCGGGTGATCTTGTCATCCAGCAGGCTTTCCAGCGTCATTTTCGAGGCATCCATGCTAGAACTCCAGAGCACGATACGACCAAGCGCGTAAAGTCCGACCTCGGAAGCAGCCAGACCCAATTCTGCCAATGCGCGCGGAAACCCCATGTCAGCCGAGAAAAACAGATCATAGGGCGCTCCCTGGCGGATCTGCGTGCTGAGCTTGCCGGAAGAGCCATAAATGACTTCCACCTTGTCGCCGGGATTCGCCTGCTCAAACGAGGTCACGATTTCACCCATTGCAGACTTGAAGTTGGCAGCGACTGCGGCCGTGATTTTTTCTGCATGGGCTGGCACGGCCAGCAACAGAGCAGAGACAAACAAAAATATCTTCATCAGCTTCATGATCGTCTTCCTTTAGAAATCAAGCTGCGCACGCATGGTGAGCGCATCTTCGTCATCGAAATCCTTGCCAACGACATTGGTGTTCACGTCCGTATCGAAACGGGTATGTACATAATTGGCGATCACGCGGACATTGGGATTGAGTACCCAGTTGGCACCCAGTGTCCAGGCATGCGCGTCGTTGGTCTTGCCTGCGGCAAGCTGGCCGCTACCGGCAGCATTGCTGGCAAGAAAATCATCACCATCGAAACTGCTGTAGCGCACACCAAGCTGCAAGGCACCCCAACCGTCACTATCAAAGCTGAAGTTCTGCTTCGGGCGCAAACGTCCGAACACGCCATCCTTGTAGGTACTGGCGAAGGTCTCACCCGTCACCAGCCAATTCAGACTGGCATACCAGGCTGACATATCGCGATCGAAATCCTTGCCCTCGAATTCGGCACGGATATATTCACCCTGCAGTTTGACCGGACCGTGAGACAGTGCCAGCTCCACCCCACCACGGTCGCGATCGACGTTATCAGTAAATTGATTGCCGGCTGTCTCAAAGAACTTGTAGCCGCGTGCTTCGGTTTGCAACACAGGCACGGCGGAGTTGCCCTCCTGCCGGCCTTTGGCGTAGAAACCGCCCACATGCACCACGCTATCCTTCCAACCTATCCATTCAGCGACATTGCCGGTGACGCGTGCCATCAGGTCCTTGTTGTCGTACTCGACATCGCTTTCATCCTTGTTGTTGCCGTTGATCCAGGCTGTGCTGTAATACACGCCCTTGAATGGCGAACCATGCAGCATCAGGCCGCGGTCATAGGAGCCGCCCAGGATGGCGTCTGCCATGCTGCGCTCCTGAAAATCCAGGAAATTGGTACTCGTAGCGCGTTCCAGCCCATAAAATGGCTTGAACTGGCCAAGGCGCAGCTTGGCTGCCTTGAACTTGTTGATGTCGAAATAGGCGTAAGTCAGCGTGGTCGAACTGCCGGAGTACTCCCCTTCGACCCGGGCCGAATAATCCTTGTACAAAGTCATAGTGCCACCCAGCCTGGCACGACGCACACTCCAGGTATCAGCCGCCGCCTGGTCGGGATTAAAAGTCCGGCCATCGAACTGCACCCGGCCGTTGATCGCCAGTTGCCAGTTACCGCTGCCATCCTCGAACTTCACACCATCCTTGAATGCGGCCAGAACCGGCGTGCCGGCACTCTTTCCCTTGTCATCAGCTCGGGCCTTCTGCAATGTTTTCAACTCCTCAGCCATGGCCTGCATCTGCTGTTGCTGCTGTTCCAGCATTTTTTGCAACTGGCTTATTTTGTCCGCTGTTGCTTCATCCGCATTGGCACTGTTCGATAACAAAAACATCAACCCCATTGTGACTACAATACCATTCCGTTTCATGTTCATTCCCTTGACCACTCCATGGTTTTTTGAAGAACTGTGCTGATACAGTCGAAATCGCACATTCTAGCCATATTCAAAAACTGCATCATGCAACATCAAGATCAAAACACATAAACATGCATGCATTTCATGTCATCACTTCCGATAACCTATAATCCAATCTGGGCCGAGTGGGCAATCAGACATATCATTCATGCAGACCGGCAATTTAAAGAGGAAATGTGCATTGGCAGCCAAGGCATCACCGGAAAAATCGAGTAACCGTATTAATATGGACGCATATTGCGCATGGGATGGCGACACACTAGTACTGAATATTCTAGGCACGCCCAGCGCTAAAAAAGATGTAGTCGGCAAGGTCAAGGGAAGTCAGCTGAAAGTAAGTGTGACGGCAGAGCCGACCAACGGCAAGGCAACGGACCATATGGTCAAGTTTCTGGCACCCATCTTCGGTGTCAACACCAAAGATATCGAAGTGGTATTTGGTCGCTTCAACATCAACAAGCAGTTGCGAGTCAAATCCCCAAAAAAATTACCCAAGATTATCGAGGACTTTTTTGCTGAAACAGCAAAAAGCACGCATAAATAGGTGCAGGAAGTTACTCTGCCTGCATCTCTCAAATCAGCATCAACTGACAAGTTCATCAGCTTCTAATGTGCAGAATTCAGGCAGATCTATTTAACGCTACTGATATACTTGCGTTTTATTATTTCAGCGAATCTTCAAACCCACTTCATGCAAACCGTCACATTCGAACTCGCAAAAGAACACATCGCCCTGTGCGATCTGCTCAAACTGGCTGGCGTGGCCGATAGTGGCGGCCGGGGAAAAGTGATGGTGGCCGAAGGCCTGGTGAAAGTGGATGGAAAAGCGGAAAGCCGGAAGACGGCGAAGATCCGTGCAGGTCAGTCCGTCGAATGTATGGGGGTGAAGATAGAAGTAAAAACTACTGAAGGCTGAAAGTAGTACCAAAGATCACTTCAGCGCGTAGATCGCTGGCAGGTTGCGCCACCAACCATAGATATCCATGCCGCAGCCGAACACATAGCGGTCTGGCACCCGCAAACCAATGTAATCGGCGCTCACCGGCTTGGGCCTGTTCAGCTCCTTTTCCACCAGCACCGCAATCACCACCCGCTTTGCACCCTGTTGCAAGCATGCTTTTACGATTGCATCCAGTGTCACGCCTTCGTCCAGAATGTCATCCAGCAACAGCACGGTCCTGCCCCTGACGTTCTCGCCTGGCATCACTTTCCAGACCAGGTACGAACCTTCAGTCTGATCACGATAACGAGTCGCCTGCACGTAATCGAATTCCAGCGGAAAATTGAGCTGCGGCAACAGTTGCCCGGTAAACACCACGCTGCCGCCCATCACGCACATCACCAGCGGTTTGCTGTCTCCGAGATCGCGGGTAATATGGCCGGCCATGTCGCTGATGGCTGCTCGCACCTCAGTCTCACCGATCAACAGCTCGGCCATATCCAGATACTGTTGAGGGTTTTCCTTAGACATGGCTAAGCCTTCACCTGCTTCAGATATTCGGCAAACTCGGCGCCGATTTCCGGGTGCCTGAGCGCGAATTCTACATTGGCCTTCATGTAACCCAGCTTGCTGCCGCAATCGTAGCGTTTGCCGGCAAAGCGATAAGCCAGCACCTTTTCATATTGCAGCAGGGCCGAAATGGCATCGGTCAGCTGTATCTCACCACCCTTGCCCGGCTTGACCTGCTCCAGCAGATCGAAGATCTTTGGCGTCAACACATAGCGTCCGACCACCGCCAGTGTCGAGGGCGCATCTTCCGGCCTGGGTTTTTCGACGATGCTTTTGACTTCCGCCGCATCGGCCTTGACGCTAGCGGTATCAACGATGCCGTAACTGCCAGTCTCGCTTGGCGCCACATCCTCAACGCCCAAAATGGAGCTGCCAGTCTTGTCAAACAACGCCGTCATCTGCTGCATACAGGGCACGGTGCCATCGATCAGGTCATCCGCCAGGATCACGGCAAACGGTTCGTTGCCGACCACCGGCTTGGCGCACAGTACGGCATGGCCCAAGCCCAAGGCTTCCGGCTGGCGGATATAAATGCAGGAAACACCCTTGGGCAGGATTTTGCGTATCGCATCCAGCACTTCGGACTTGCCACTGGCTTCCAGCTTGGCCTCCAGTTCAAAGGAGGTATCGAAATGGTCGGGGATGGAGCGCTTGTTGCGCCCGGTAACAAAAATCAGTTCCGTCACACCTGCCGCAATCGCCTCCTCTGCCGCATATTGAATCAGCGGGATATCGACTATCGGCAGCATTTCCTTCGGGCTGGCCTTGGTCGCTGGCAAAAATCGGGTGCCGAGTCCGGCGACCGGAAAAACGGCTTTGGTAATTTTTTTCAAAGCAGAACCTCTTTATTCATCTTAAAAAGCCATGAGCCACAGAGCGCACAGAGATCACAGAGAAAATCTCGGCTAAACCATACGCCGCTTAAGCATTCCATGCTCAGCTGTTTAAATTACAATTTCAGGTTAATTGAAGTAGTGATACGCCACAAAAAACGCCAGCAATAACACCGTGACCCAACCGATTCGATCAATATAGTCCTTGATCATCCCCTCCATACGTTGGCCGCCCCATCGAATCAGACCCGCCACCAGAAAAAATCGTGCACCGCGCCCTACGGCAGAAGCCAGGATAAAGGGCAAAAACGGCATGGCCAGCACACCGGCCGAAATGGTAAACGCCTTGTACGGAATCGGTGAAAATCCGGCTATCAAGACTGCCCAGAAGCCCCATTCACCGAACCATGCAACCGCAGCCTGATATGCTTGCCAGTATTTTCCGCCAGCGATCCAGGGCTCTATCAGGTCGAATGCAAAGTAGCCGATCAGATAGCCTAATGCCCCACCTGCAATTGATGTTATCGTAGTCAGCGCTGCAAACCACCATGCCCGCTTCGGGTCTGCCAGGCACATGGGCGCAAGTATTACATCCGGCGGAATCGGAAAAAACGAAGATTCGGCAAAACTCAAACCACCCAGATACCAGGCAGCATAACGATGCCGAGACCATTGCAGAGCGCGCACATATAACCAGGAAAAGATCTTCATAGCACTCCGTCTTGAACACCGACGACATCAGCCAATGCTAATGCAGCGTCATCTTCCCCGGCACCATGGCCACTTGGTCGCTCTTCTTGCCGTTCACGTCGCCCACGTATTCCTGCACCCAAATTTTTAGATCTTCCTTGATCTGATCTTCCTGCTCAATTGTTGCCAGACCGTCTATCCACTTTACCAACGCGCGCACCCAAGCCTTGTCAGCACTTCTCGCCATGGCGATACGCAATTTGGGGTGCGGCGTTGGCAAGGTATGTTCATCGTCTGCCAGCAGTTCCTCATACAGTTTCTCTCCGGGACGCAAGCCGGTAAACAGGATACTGACCTCGTCCTCCTGCAAGCCGGAAAGCTTGATCATGTCCCTCGCCAGATCGACGATACGCACCGGTTCACCCATATCCAGCACAAAAATATCGCCACCCTCGCCCATCAGACCGGCCTGCATCACCAGTTGCGCCGCCTCCGGGATCGACATGAAATAGCGGGTGATCTCCGGATGCGTGATCGTCACCGGCCCGCCCTTGGCGATCTGTTCGCGGAACTTGGGAATCACACTACCGCTACTACCCAGCACATTGCCGAAGCGCACGATGACAAAGCGCGTGGCACCTGCATCTTTTGCCGCGTTTTCCTGCAATCCCTGGCACACCATCTCTGCCAGACGCTTGCTGGCTCCCATGACATTGGTCGGATTCACCGCCTTGTCGGTGGAAACCATGACAAATTTCTCAACACCAGCCTCCTTACAGACCTTGGCCAACGTAAAGGTTCCCAGCACATTGTTGGAAAGCGCCTCCGCCACATTCTGATGCTCCATCAGCGGCACATGCTTGTAAGCCGCTGCATGGAACACTGCAGATGGCTGATAACGTCCCATGATCTGCTTCAAGCGTTTCTCGTTCTTGATATCGCCCACCAGATAGATCACTCTGGATTTCATATGCCGGCCGGCGAACTCCTGTTCCAGCTGATAAAGAGCAAATTCCGACAAGTCATAACAAATCAGCATGGCCGGATTGAATCTTACAATCTGCCTGCACAGCTCGGAGCCGATAGAGCCACCTGCTCCGGTGACCATTACCACCTGATCTTCCAGAAACTCATGCACACCGGCATCATCCAGCTTCACCGGTTCGCGCCCGAGCAAATCCTCAACCTCGATTGGCCGAATCTGCGAAACGCTTACCTTGCCGCTTATCAAATCCTCGAATGAAGGCACAGTCAGAACAGTCAAGCCACATTCATTGGCGATCTCCACCGCTCTTCTACGGGCTTGATGTGCGGCAGATGGCATGGCAACTATGACATGGCTGACTGACATCTGACGGGAAATTTCCGGTAATTTTGCAATACCGGCGATCACCTTGACACCCTGTATCTGTCGTCCCTGCATCGCCTTGTCGTCATCCAGTATGCCCACCACCCGCCACTCTTCGCTGCGTGCCAAGTCACGCACCAGGCTAATGGCTGCCTCGCCAGCACCCAGCACTAGCACCGCCTTGCCAAGCTTGTTGATGTTTCCATACAACTTGTGTTCCTTCCAGGCACGATAGAAGATGCGACTGCCACCCATCAGCAAAATCAGCAGAATCGGGTCGAGCAGCAAAATGGATCTGGGAACGATAACACCGGGCTGGAACATGAACAGCACCGCAGCAACGGAAAATGCTGAAAAGACAATCGCTTTAAAGATACGATAAAGATCGGGCATGCTGGCAAAGCGCCAGATACCTTGATATAAACCGAAAATCAGAAAGGCAAAAGCCTGCAACGGAACCACCCAGACAGCAGCATCCCACATAGACGCAACAAAGCTGGCGGGTATCTCATAGTTGAATCTGAGCAGATAAGCCAACCACCAAGCCAAAACAGCGGCAACAACATCATGTGCCCAAGCCGAAAAAGTGCGCCAACTACGCAGGTTGATCAATCTTGCGGGCAAAAAACGATAGGATTCTTTATTGGATGGCATGTGGACTGAAAATTTACCTGTCAGGCAAGCTGGTTTTTATTACGAAATGATAACAAAAACCGTGAACCTATTACTTACAATATTGCAATTGATTATGAATCAATTGCCCTGTGCTCAGCAAAGATGCGCCTGTGTAGACGGAATATTTGTGGCGCGTAGATTTGAAAATCGGACGCACTCAACCCAAAGCAGATTTTTTCTGGAATGCACCCAGATATTTCACTCGACATCCGCCACACATAATGGAGTTTCAAAATGCTCCGACTTCATTACGGTTAGTCATTGGCCGCCGACATATGTCTGGCTAGCTCCATGCTGTCGTGAAGCAATCGGAGCACTTCGATAATCTGTTCTTCAGCACTCCTGAAAACCACAAAGTGACGTCCCTTGCGCCCATATCGTGCAACATGCAATACGCGAACCCCTGGAGCCAACTCATCTCGATCCTTTGTGCCAGGAATGTCTGGGCCGTCACTCAGCGCCTCGATTGCCGACATGAGCGTCTCGGCGTAATTCTCGGCCTGAAGAGTCCCAAAGCGCTCTGCAGTCCATCTCAATATATTGAGCAAATCCCGTTCGGCTTGTTGAGTCAGCCTGACGCGCCAAGCTCGGCTCATACATCAGCAATTGATTTAGCCGTGATGGATTTGAGGTGAGTTCTCAAGGATTCCTGAGTATCAAAAGTAATAAAGCGACCTGCTTCAATATCCCCAATGCCAGCCCTGACAGCAGAGCGAAGAATCTCCAAACGCGATGCATCCTCGACCTCGCGCTGTTCTACTAGCCTCAACCCTTCCCGTAGAACCTCACTGACATTCTGATAGCGACCGCTGGTGACAAGTTGCTCGACAAAAGAAGCCTGATGATTGGTCAGCACAACATTACGAGTCGGCATATCAATCTCCCGATGAAGTTAATTGGCATATTATGCCAATATCACTATATGAGGTCAAATTGAGTGTTTGGCAATATCAGAAAAACCTCTGTTAATGCTTTCTGACAGCCCAAGCCCTGTCTATCGATACCATAATGACAAGATAAATCAGACACCAACTTGCAATGACAGCAACTTTCAACCAGCCATCATAAGTCAAGGCAAGGAGGCCACTGGCGCCTGCCATCAGCATCACACCATACTCCATTAGGGCTGTTT
>JAEWTK010000282.1 GCA_023459535.1 Pseudomonadota bacterium | reverse complement strand
CGCACACCCAGTTCCCAATTAATGGTTTCCTCAGCCTTGGTCTTGTCAACAATCGCGCAATCGGCACAATCACCAAACTGTAAATCACGATCGGGACGTGGTGGCGCGAAACCCTTGTGCACACCTGCAAAGATCGTCGTGTTGTCTATACCGTTCCAGGCCACACCAAAACCGGGCAAGACTTCGGTCTGTCTGTTGGTCCTTTTAGATTCCGGATTGTTTTGCGGCTCGTGCTCAGCACGCACGATGTTGGTCTTGATCTTGTAATCCTCAACGCGAACACCCGGCGTTAACGCCCAATCGCCGAGATAGAAGGTGTTCTGTGCATAGTAGGAATAGGCATCGACATCGGTTTTGATGTGCTCCCGGAAATACTTGCCCGGATCCTGAACACTAGCAGACTTGGCATACGAGTAGCTCTGGAAGCCCGTATCTTCACCACGAATCTGTTTGCGGTCAATGTCCTCAGTGTGATACCTGAAACCGACAACTGCATCATTCTCGATGCCGAACAGGTTATGACTGAAATCAAGGCGCGGCTCGATGCCCCAATAGGTGTATTCACGCGGTCTCCAACGGCCACCACAGGCAGCTGAATCTGCTTCTGTCAGTGGCACCAGGCCGTTATTGGCGCCAGCCCCGCCAAAGTTGTCGCAGCGGTCAATTCTTGAATACGGCGTGGTTTCATCCGGATCATCGTCATCAAAACCGCCGGGGCCGTTGACCTGACGGAATGACTTACGCTCGGTATCAGCGTAGTAAGCCTGTGTGCTTAACTTCATACGATCATCGATCTGGAAGATGTGCTGTAATTGAGCGACCTTGCGTTCCATCTCGAATTTATCCTGCTTGCCGGTCGGTGCCTGGTATTTGTCCTCGGCATATTCGCGTTCGCTCAAACCGGTTTCGGATACGTGTGAGTCTTCTTCGTAATAGCCAACCTTGGCAATCAATGTCTGACGATCAGTCAGGTTCAATTGACCCTTGACGGTAATATCGCGCTGGTCGAAATCATGGTTGTCACGGATGCCGTCACCCTTGTTCTGCAGAGCATCGATCATGATGCCGCCGCGTTCGTTACCGTAGCCGATGTTGACGTGGCCACCGTAGTAATCATTGTTGCCGGCCTTGGCTGTAACGCTACCGGCAAAACCGTTGGTCGGCACTGGTTTTGTGACGAAATTGATCATGCCGCCGACGGTCTGCGGGCCATACAGTACCTGACCAGAACCCTTGACCACTTCGATGCGGTCAAGACGTTCCAGCGGGGTTGTATAGTGTGCCGAAGGATCACCATAAGGTGCCAAAAACAGCGGCATGCCGTCTTCCAGCAATAAAGTGCGGGCAGTACGGCGCGGGTCCATGCCGCGGACACCAATATTGATACCGAGACCAAAGGAGTTCTCACCGACAACGTTCACACCCGGAACAGTATTCAATGCCTCCTGCATGGAGAACGGCTGACGCTCTTCCAGCGCTTTTTCATCGACAATGGCGAACGAACCGGGAACCGCTTCCAGGTTCGATGGCAAAATGCCTTTAACTTCAATCGCTTCCGTTGTTACACTATTTTCCGCCAGAGTGACCGCCGGCGATGCCAGCACAGCAGCCACAATACTGACCAATGCTTTACGCTTCATACGTTTTCCCCTTCAGATTCCATCTTTTTTATATGACTTTGTGCATTCAATACTCATCCGGAATGCAAACACCATGCATGCTAACTTTTGAAACCTGTTTCCGAAGGTGAAGTTGCTCATGAATGATTTGGGAGTTTCTCCTTTTCTGTCATGAAAAAATCATCCAGCCGTTTCTATAAATTGCCCACTTGATTAAGATGGGTCATATGCTCGAAAAACCATCCTCACCGCGGACGCAACTCACTCCCCCGGCAATCGCTACGAAAATCTCAGGTAAACCTGTATCACGCGCCAAACAGGACATACTGAAAGCCATTATCTTTGTCTTGCTGATCTACCTGATTACCTGGGAATTCGATGTCGCCGAGAAACTGGCAGTTTTTACCGCCAGATATGAAACCATGCAGTTGGACGAACTGCCGATTGCAATGCTGATGGCTGCCCTGGCCGGCATCTGGTTCTCCCGCCGACGCATGCATGAAATCAAGATGGAAGCGAAACTGCGGGCAGAGGCGGAGTCATCGCTTGCCAGACTGTTGAATGAGAATCGTGCTTTGGCCGCACATGTAAGGCAGGTTCAGGAACTGGAACGCAGACGCATGGCCCAGGACATTCACGATGACATGGGTCAATACCTGACCGCTATCAGGCTGGACGCCCGCAGTTTGTCCAAATTGGCGGATCCCATGGTTGCCAGTCGAGCCGAGCGCATCGGACTACACACGGAACATGTACAAAAAGCCATCAGAGACCTGCTGCATCGTTTACGACCGGTCGCACTGGATGAGTACGGCCTGATTGATGCCGTACGGCATCTGGTGCAGGAATGGAAAAAGCAATATCCGGATATCAGTTGTCGCTGCATACTTGATGACAGATGTGGCAACCTCCCAGACAACATCAACCTCACCGCTTACAGAATCGTGCAGGAAGCGCTGACCAACATCTCACGTCACGCAGAAGCCACGGCAGTATCAGTTACTATAAATTTCTGCAGCGAGAACAAAACAGCATTAGAGGTCAGGGTACAAGACAACGGCAAAGGACTCTCCAGTACCGACCCTAACCGGAGAGGATTCGGAATTGCCGCCATGCGCGAAAGAGTCACTGCGGTCGGCGGCTCATTTGATTTGCAATCGGCAGCCGATAGCGGCGTCCGCATTTCAGTCATCCTTCCTTTATCGAATTCGGCAAAAGAGCACAACCAATGAACAGATTACTTTTAGCAGATGATCACGCCGTCATCCGACAGGGCCTGCGCACACTGCTTGAACAGGCCGGCTACGAGATTGTGGCTGAAGCCGGCTCCGGCGAACAAGCCTATATCGCTTGGCAGAAACACCGCCCATCACTGGTACTACTGGATCTGGACATGCCGGGAATGGGTGGACTGGAAACCCTGCAACGCATTCTGGCACAAGATGCCATGGCAAAAGTCCTGGTCTTTACCATGTATGACGATACCATTCATGCTGCGCGCGCCATCCGCGCCGGCGCACGCGGTTATGTCGTCAAATCGGACGACCCCGATATCCTGTTGCAGGCCATACAACAAATTTTGGCAGGAAAGCGCTTTATCGGTCACGAGATTGCACAACAGATCGCCGTCGAACAATCCTCCGGACTGGACAACCCAATCAACTCACTCACGCAACGCGAGTTTGAAGTGTTCAGCAGGCTGGTTGCCGGCGATTCTCTCAGTGGAATCGCCAGCCAACTGAATATCAGCCAAAAATCTGCAGCCAATATACAAACCCAGATTCGACAGAAGCTCAATGTGCAGAGTACCAGCCAGATGGTGCACCTCGCCATCAGTCACGGCATCCTGTAGAAACAGTCCCCGAGATTAAAAACCGATCCAGCTTTTAATCCTGCCCCACCAGGACACCGCTTCCGGGCGCACTACTTTTTTACGAGGTAACCCTCCAACCCGATCAAGCCCTCCCGGAC
>JAEWTK010000281.1 GCA_023459535.1 Pseudomonadota bacterium | reverse complement strand
CTTCATTACGCTTCTCTTTGACGCATGGCGGTCGCCATTTGCCGTTTGACGAAGGTGAACGTCAGGCCATGCTGGAACGGCGCGCGTTTGCCCTGGCAAGACTAGCCATAAACAAGGTGATGGGCATGCAAACCCGGATCAACACGCCCTGATCCCCCTGTCACCGATCTCCCGCGCTTAATCACTCAAGATCCTGCTTTTGGTCGTTTCTCTTTTTGAAATAGCTGAGGATGGTCGTCAGAATCCAGAGCAGCGCCTTGAAGGTATTGACTACCGGTATCAGGCTCCAGAACATGTTACCCATGATCTGTCGGCAGAACATGTTCTTGAAGTTCACTGTCTTGTAGATGGTGGATAGTGAACAGATGCCCAAAGACACAAAATAGATGATGATGTACTCGGTTGGTATCACTGACAATCTCCCGGTTTATGCTCTGTTTTTCTTGATTTTAATGGCCTTCTGAAAAGTACAGCGCCGTGACTATTGAATGGCGCTGACCGCAGCTGCTGCAATTACACCATCCTCAACCGAACTGGCACCACTGATACCAACCGCGCCGATGATCCTGTTATTCAGTATGATGGGCACCCCGCCCTCCACCGGCACTGCACCGGGCAAACCCAGAATGGAAGTACGTCCGCCCACTACTGCATCCTCAAACACTTTGGTCGGGCGCCTGAAGTTGCTGGCAGAACGTGCCTTGGCGATCGCGACTTCAACACTGGCGGTTTGCGTGTCATCGGCCTTCTCGAAATACACCAGGTGACCGGCAGTATCAACAATGGCGACCGCTACTCTCAGATTCAGACGTTTGGCCTCCCGGGCGGCAACCTCGGCAACCCGCTTCGCCTGTTGCAGCTGAATACCGGGGCCATAACTTAAAGCCTGATCTGCACTCACATGGCCAAAAAAGCCTAGCATGCCCAATGACAAAATCAAGCGACTGAATACTTTCATGTCCTTCTCCCAAATACCTGCCGTCGACTACTGGCGGCTTTTTGTCCATTGAAAATTACCGCAATTAAAATTTGAACAAGCGCCTGTTCACCAACTCTATGACTATCATGCTGCAGCACAAATTCAAGTTTCTGTTCTGGCTCGCACTGTTTTTGTGCGCATCAGTTCATGCCACCCCGCAAACTGATCATCCGCTGGAAGCCGAACTCTGGAAACATCGGGTGTTGATCATCAGCGTCCCCACGGTCGACCACCCCATGCTCACAAATATCAGATCAGCCACGCAACAACACGAGAACCGGCAAGCCTTCGCAGAACGACTCATGGTGCACTACGAAATCATCAACGGCAAAACCTGGCGTGATGGCCAGCCGCTTGATGACCAGCAGAATCTGTTGCTGCTGAACAGCCTCAATCTCAAAGCGCCATACAAAGCAGCCATCTTTCTGGTCGGTCTGGATGGCGGAATCAAACTGCACACTGAAGACCTCGTCAGCCTGCAGAACATCTTCCAGTTGATCGATGGCATGCCAATGCGACGGAACCGGCAGCAATAATCCGATTTACATGGCTGCCGGTTTTATGCAACATGGCATCAAACCGATATTGTCATCCATCAAGGAACCAGCATGTTCGAATCCGCAGAACTTGGGCATCAGATTGCCAAGGACGTCTATAAAAAGGAAGTGGCAAAACTGCGCGAAGCACTGCTGGACGCGCAGTTCGACCTGGCCGAAAGCAAGCGTTTCCCGGTCATCATCCTGATCGGTGGCGTCGACGGCGCCGGCAAGGGCGAGGTCGCCAACCTGCTCAATGAATGGATGGACCCGCGCCGCATCACCACCTGCGCCTTTGGGCCGCCAAATGAAGAAGAGGCTTCCCGGCCACCGATGTGGCGCTTCTGGCGTCAGCTGCCTCCCAAGGGCGAGATCGGCATCTTTTTCGGCTCCTGGTATACCGCGCCCATCATCAGCCGCGCCTACGGCGAAAGCAAGGATGAAGAGCTCGACAATGCGCTGGAGGACATCGTGCGCTTCGAGCGCATGCTGACGGACGAAGGCGCCCTGCTCATCAAGTTCTGGTTCCATCTTTCCAAGGAAAAGCAGAAAGCCCGCATCCACGACCTGCAGAAAAATCCGAAGACCAGCTGGCGCGTGACCGAGCGCGATCTGCATCACCTCAAACTGTATGACAAGTTCCGCCAGATCAGCGGGCATGTCATCCGCGAAACCAGCACCGCCAACGCGCCCTGGATCATCATCGAAGGCTATGACGCCAATTATCGCAATCTGACTGCCGGCAGCTACATCCGGGATGCCATCAGAAAACAGCTGGATAACAAAACAAACGGCAACAACAGGAGCGTTGCCGCGCCCATCCTGCAGCCGATTGACAAGCTGCATATCCTCAACACGCTGGATCTGGGCAAATCACTCGACAAGGATGATTACACAAAGCAGCTGGAAAAATATCAGCGCAAGATTAACCTGCTGACCCGGCATCCGAAGTTCAAGGATATGTCGCTGGTCATCGTCTTCGAAGGTGCCGACGCCGCTGGCAAGGGCGGCAGCATCCGCCGCATCACGCATGCGGTCGATGCACGTTTTTACAAGGTAATCCCGATTGCCGCACCCACTGATGAAGAACTCGCACAACCATACCTGTGGCGTTTCTGGCGCCATATTCCGGGCAAAGGCCGCATCACGATCTTTGACCGTTCATGGTACGGTCGCGTGCTGGTAGAACGGGTAGAAGGTTATTGCAGCGAACAGGACTGGATGCGCGCCTATGCAGAGATCAACGACTTCGAGTCACAACTGATCGAAAACGACACGCTGATCGTCAAATTCTGGCTGCAAATCAGCCAGGAAGAACAACTGAGACGCTTTGAGGAGCGCCAGGAGATTTCATTCAAACGCTTCAAGATTACCGAGGAGGACTGGCGTAACCGGGACAAATGGGATGCCTATCAGATCGCTGCCAGTGACATGGTAGACCGTACCAGCACCGGCCATGCACCGTGGACACTGATCGAGGCGAATGACAAGAATTACGCACGCATCAAAATCTTGCACACGCTGGTCGATGCGCTGGAAGACAGGCTGGGCAAGGTCGACTAAGCTCAAAGCTGGAGTCAGCCTGAAGCACGCCCTGACATCCTCACATCAAACGTAGCTAGTAGTGGTTGGGGACTGGCCGATGCGACTCGCAGCATCAGGGTCGCCGATCCAGAAATAATAGAACTCACGGACAACGGCAAAGAACAGCCGTCGGGTGTCGTTTTTCTCGAACAACGGCACGGTAGCATCTACAGCGATCCGGTAATGCCTGCTCGACTTCTGTGGTGCATCACGCAAGCGGATCAGTAAAATCTTCACCAGTTTGACCCGCGTATCCACCAGCGCCTGCTCTGCACCGGCCTGTCGCAATGCCAGTGAATAGGCCTTGATTGGCCAGTTTTCCACCGTATCGAACTTAGCCTTGTCCAGAGTCTGCCACAAGACCTTGATATCCAGATCGACCGGTTGCCAGTCGATCGGATTTACATTGAATTCAGCATCGGCGGTCAGTGCGGCGATGGATTTGAAATCCCTGATCCAGAAATGAAAATATTCACGCGCAACTGCCAGGCTGAACGGCCACTCTAGTTTGTCGGTTTCGTTCAGAACCTTCTCGACCACCTTTCGATATGCGGCACCTTCATGCGCTACGCCGCGCATTGCCGGAAAAAGCCGATCCAGAAACTTGCGGCGCTTGTCGAGTGCAGTTTGATCCGCGCCCTTGATTTTCAAAAGATTCAGGTAGGCGCTCAATGCCTCCTGTTCACGGTCTTTCGTCATAGTTTCATTCGCCATCAAAGGTGAAACCTCAGCCAAGCCACTTGAAGCCATGCATTTCCATCCTCAATCCAATTCAACCCAGGTGCGGGCGCGTCACCGTATACAAAACCCGGCGAAGGGCCGTCCCATATCTTTATAGTCTACAACTTGATTCAGAAATATATCTTGATAATCATCAACCGCCTCCAATAATATCGGACATTCTTCCGGATCATTAAAGTTTTTCACGGAAATTTCACATATCGCAGAAACAGGGTTATCTCTTGGAAATATCACTCATTGTTCTCATGCTGTTCATCGCCTGGTTCTGGTTTGACAGCATCACCAGCCGGGAAAAAGCCATCCAAACCGGACATGAACTGGCCCAGCGCTGGAACCTGCAATTGCTGGATGAAACGGTTTCCTGCAGCAAAATCCGGCTGGGACGCAACAGCCGCGGCCAGGCAAGGGTCATGCGCACCTATGAGTTTGAAGTCAGCACCGACGGCAGCGACCGTCTGCCGTGTCACCTGGTACTACTGGGCAAACAGTTGCAATCCTGGCATATCCCACCCTATCTGCAACCCCTGTACTGAGCTGCTCCATGTATCGTGGCCGCTTCGCTCCCTCCCCCACCGGGCCGCTGCATTTCGGCTCACTAGTAGCAGCTGTCGCCAGTTACCTGGAGGCAAGACAACAGCGAGGGGAATGGTTGTTACGCATGGAGGATCTGGATACGCAGCGCAACATGCCAGGTGCCGCTGATTCCATACTGCGCAGCCTGGAAGCCTTCGGTTTCGAATGGGATGGGCCGGTGATCTACCAAAGTGATCGCGACGACTTGTATGCCGGAGCACTATCGAAGCTGCATCAGAGTGGACTGCTCTACCCTTGCGGCTGTACGCGCAAGGAAATTGCCGATTCCGCCATTCACGGCATCGAAGGTGCCATCTACCCTGGCACTTGCCGCAACGGCTTGCCGCCCGGCAAAAACGCCCGCGCCTGGCGCATCAGAACCGAAGACCGCACGATCGGCTTCGATGACGCCATCCAGAGCCATATCGCACAGAATCTGGCACGAGATATCGGCGATTTCGTCCTGAAACGAGCGGATGGTTTCTATGCCTATCAGCTGGCGGTCGTCGTCGATGACGCGGACCAGGGCATCACCCATGTGGTACGCGGTGCCGACCTGCTGGATTCAACCCCGCGCCAGATCTATCTGCAGCAAGTACTGGGGCTGCCGGCGATGCATTACGCCCACATCCCGGTCGTGCTCAATGCGCAAGGGGAAAAACTCAGCAAGCAGACGCAGGCGGCGGCAGTCGATGACCGGCAACCGGCTACCCAGCTCTGGCAGGCACTGGATTTTCTGCAGCAGTCTCCGCCAGCGACAATCCGCAACGCGCCGCTGGCCGACATCTGGCAGTGGGCGGATCAAAACTGGCAGCTGAGCCGTATCAAACCGACAAAGTTGTCCGCAGGCTGACCGGCTTCAGCTGTCAGCCCACATGCGCAACAGGTTGTGATAGATGCCGGTCAAACTGATGACCTCGGCATCGTCATTGCCGCGCTCGCTCACCAATTGTTGTATGGTGCGGTCCATCCGGAACAGCAGCGCACGCTGACTGTCGTCGCGCACCATGCTCTGCATCCAGAAGAACGATGCCACGCGCACGCCGCGTGTCACCGGCGTCACCTGATGCAGGCTGCTGGACGGGTACAACACCATGGAACCAGCGGCCAGCTTCACTTCCTGCTTGCCGAAGGTATCCTCGATGGTCAGCACGCCACCCTCATAATCCTGCGGTTCGGAGAAAAATAGGGTCGCTGACAGGTCACTGCGGATGCGGAAATTACTGCCGCGCAAGTGACGGATGGCATTGTCGACATGAATGCCGAAGGTCTGCCCGTTGGTATAGCGGTTGAACAGCGGCGGAAACACCTTGAGCGGCAAGGCCGCTGAGATGAACAGGGGATTGGCGCCCAGCGCATCCTGGATCAGATCGCCGATCTGACGCGCCACCGGCGAGCCTTCCGGTAGTTGCAGATTATTCTTTGCCAGCGCCGACTGGCTACCGGACGTCACGTTGCCGTCCACCCACTCGGCAGCATCCATCAACTGGCGGCATTGCGCCACCTGCTTCTTGCTCAGCACATTCGGTATTTCAATCAGCATGTCAGCCCGCCCTTTTCAAAAATCTGCAGATTCGCAGTGTACCAAACAAAAAACCCTGCAAACGGTCGTTTGCAGGGGTCATAATCCTCCGGCTTTTGGCCGGTTTCATAATAATTAGTATTTCAGGTTCAGCGTCAGGAAACCGGAACGGCCCGGTGCCACGACCGCATAGTGACGATAATAGGTTGCGCTATAGTAGCGTTCGTCGGTCAGATTCTGAATGTTGAGTTGCAGATCCAGATTCTTGCTGAAGTCATACTTGGCCATCGCATCCCAACGCACATAGGAAGGCACATAGCCGTTGTTGCTCGGGTCCGAATACACCTTGTCCATGTAGAAAGCACCGCCACCGACAGTGAATTGCGGCAGCAGCTTATAGGTCGTCCAGATGCTGGCGCTGTTCTTCGCAATACCGGCCAGCTGCTTGCCCTTGGTCGAAGCCGAGCCGGTCTGGTTCGGGTCCGTGCCATCGCCGACCTTGGTCTGCTCGGCGTCGAGATAGGTATAGCCAGCAAACACCTGCCACTTGCTGGTGATCTTGCCGATCGCACCCAGCTCGAAGCCCTTGACCAGCGCTTCGCCATCGTTTTCGACACCACCGGCCAGTTCGACACGGGCATTGCTCTTCTCGGTACGGAATACCGCCGCAGTCAATGCCAAGTCTTCCAGCACGTCCCATTTAGTGCCGATTTCGAAGGTCTTGCTGCGTTCCGGTGCCAGATTTTCTGAATTCAGGTTCAAGCTGCTTTCATAAGTGTTCTGGCCGTTGGCCAAGCCAACCGGCGAGGAGGAGGTCGCATAAGTTGCATACAATGATCCGTTCGGCTGCAGGCGATAAACAACACCGAGCTGATAGTTCCAGAAGCTCTCATCGTTTTCCAACTCGCCGGTCACTACACCGGTAGCAGTATTCTGATTACGAATTTCATTACGATAGTTATCGTGACGCACACCAGCATTCAGCAACCACTGCTCATTCAGCTCCATGCTGTCGAAAACATAAGCCGATCTGTTTAGCGTCTCCGCTTCAAAGCTGGCGAACGGGTTTCTGACCACCGGCGCATATGCGACATTCGGGTTGGGATCGTAGGCGTTGGCGAGCGCGTCTGCCGCCGAGAGCGTACCGCCCGTGTAGGTCTTGTTAGTCGTTTCTTCCTTGCTGAACTCAATGCCGGAGTTCAGCACATGCTTGACCATACCAGTGTCGAACTTGACCGTGATGTCGGTCAGGTTGGCCAGCGTTTCGGTCTTGGCATCGCGGTTTCGGCTATTACTACGGCTTACCTGTCCTGCAGCAAATTGTGCGGAACTGACATTCGGCCGAGTCAGGAAGTAATCATTCTCCGACACACCGTAGCGGGTAGTGTTGCGCAGGGTCACATTGTCGTTAAAGGCATGCTCGATCTTGGCCGTACCGATATCGGCTTGGGTTTCATGGAAATCACGACTGTCGACACCATACCAGTTGTCCTTGCTGACGCTGATCGGCTTGCCGCGCGGAATGCCGTCTGCGTTCTGGATGTACGGCAAACCCCAGTCCGGCACATCGTCGGTCTCGAAGTGATACCAGCTAGCGGTGAACTTGGTCGGCGAGTCCAGCCCCAGCGTGATGGATGGCATGACGCCCCAGCGTTCAACCTCGACATTGTCGCGCCCCGGTGTGTCAGCCTCATGCACCATACCGACCAGACGGAAGGCGGCGTTGTCGCCCAGCATAAAATTACCGTCGACAGACGCACGCCGGTAGTCATCGGTACCAATGCCAAGCGAACCGCGGGCAAAATTACCGGCCTTTGCCTGCTTGCTGACGATATTGATGCTACCGCCGGCAGAGCCACGGCCGTCATAGGCACCGCTCGGGCCCTTGATGACTTCCATCTGCTCGATCGCGAAGATTTCACGGGTCTGGGTGCCGAGGTCGCGCAGACCGTCGACATAGATTGAGGAACCGGAATCAAAGCCGCGAATGAACGGGCGGTCGCCAACAGCGATACCGCCTTCACCGCTACCAAAGGTAATGCCAGGCGTTGTACGCAGGGCATCCTGGA
>JAEWTK010000280.1 GCA_023459535.1 Pseudomonadota bacterium | reverse complement strand
GGCCTGACTCATGCGCGTGGCGTCGATATTGAGCTGGATGGCCGGCGTACGTCCGGCCAGCACATCACGCTGAAAGTCCGGCGGGATATGCAGCGCAAAGGTGTATTCCCCTGCATCCATGCCCGGGTCAATCTCTTGGGAACTGATCATGCGCGGCGCCAGGAAATAAGGCGGATAGAAAGCTGACACGATGCGCGCCGACAAGGGCGAGGCATCCTCGTCGACGATGGCAATCGGCACCTTGTGCAGGGAATCCGGCATGGCGGTCGCCGCCGAATAGATCATCATAGTGAAACTGACACTAATGAGCACCAGCATAACCGGGTCGCGCGCCAGGCTCCAGAGTTCCTTGATGCCGAGTCGATAAATGTTGGCTAAGCGTTGCATACCGTTCACTTGCCCTGCTTTTTCAAAGTCAGTATGGTCAAGCCCATCACCACCGGCACCGCCAGCAACAGCGGCACGAAGTAAGTGTAAAGATCGGTGATGTCGAGCGCCTTGCCGAACACGCCGCGACTGATGATCAGCATGTAAGTGGTCGGATAGACCTCGCCGATCATGCGGCCGATGCCTTCCAGCGACGACACCGGATTCATCATGCCGGAGAACTGCACGGCCGGCAGGATGGAAACAACCATAGTAAAAAACAGTGCGGCGATCTGACTGCGCGTAAAGGTCGAGGCAAGAAAACCGATGCCGGTCGACACCACGCAATAAATCAGCGCGGCCAGCGCCAGAGTGGCGAAGCTACCCTTGACCGGCACATCAAAGGCGGTGATCGCCAGCAGCGTCATCAGCAGGAAGTTCAGCATGGCCAGCGCCACATAAGGTATCTGCTTGCCGAATATGAATTCGCTGCGCGTCACCGGCGTGACATACAGGTTGATGATGGAACCCAGTTCCTTCTCGCGCACTACCGCCAGCGCCGCCAGCATGGCCGGCAACATCAACAGCAACAGCGGCATGACCGCTGGCACCATGGCCGGCAGACTCTTCACATCCGGGTTATAGCGAAACCGGTTCTCGATTATCGCCAGTCCGCCGATATTTGTGCCGTAACGCTCCAGCGCCTGTTGCTGCAACCATACCTGGTGCATGCCCTGCACATAGCCCTGCACCGTCTCGGCGCGCTGCGGCATGGCGCCGTCGACCCAGGCGCCTATCTGCACCCGGTTGCCCCGCTGCAAATCGCGGGCAAAGCCGGGAGGGATCTCGATTGCCAGTGACAACTCGCCGTTACGCAAGCGCCGGTCCATCTCAGCATAATCCCTGATCGGCGGTTTTTCTATGAAATAACCGGAGCCGGAGAGATTGAGCGTGTAGTTCTGGCTCATGCCGGTCTGGTCGCGGTCCAGCACGGCATAGGGCAAGTCCTCGACATCCATGCTGATGCCAAAACCGATGACGAACATCAGTATCATGGAACCGACCAATGCCAGCGCCGCCCGCACCGGGTCACGCTGCAGCTCCAGCACCTCGCGCCACATGTAGCTATACATACGGCTGAAGCTGAAATAATGCGAGCGCGGCCGTTTGGTGACACTGCCGACCAAAGGTGCAGTAGCTTCTGCGGTTCTCTGCCTGGCGTCCTGTGCACCGCCGCCAGCCTCCACCAGATAATCGATAAAAGCCTGCTCCAGCGTTTCGGCCCCGCGGTCGGTGACGATATTGGCCGGCGTCTCGCTGACCAGCACCTTGCCCGCATGCATCAGCGAAATGCGGTCGCAGCGCTCGGCCTCGTTCATGAAATGGGTCGAGATAAAAATCGTCACCCGGAGGCGCCGCGACAATTCAATCAGCAGCTGCCAGAAATTGTCGCGTGCAACCGGGTCCACGCCCGAGGTCGGTTCATCCAGAATCAGCAGTTCCGGTTTATGCACCATGGCCACCGCCAGCGACAAACGCTGACGGATGCCTAGCGGCAGGCTGTCAGGCAAGGCATCCAGTTCTTGCTGCAGGCCGAAGCGCTGCACCATCTCGTCCACCCGCGCCGGAATCTCGGCCTCCGGCACATGGAACAGGCGCGCATGCAGCACCAGGTTCTGCTGCACACTCAATTCGGCATAGAGCGAAAACGATTGCGACATGTAACCCACGCGCCGACGCGTGGCGATATCGGTCGACTCCACCTCGCGGCCGAACAGCCAGGCCTTGCCTTCGCTGGCCGGCAGCAGGCCGGTCAGCATCTTCATCGTGGTCGATTTGCCGCAGCCGTTGGAACCGAGAAAACCGAAGATCTCGCCACGGCGGATGCGGAAACTGACATGATCGACGGCGACGAAATCGCCGAAACGCATGGTCAGGTTCTGCGCTTCGATAGCAACGTCGTGCCTCTCATCTTGCGCTAGCGGCGGAATGCTCACCTCCTGATAACCGCGCTTCTTCTCTTCCGGCAGCAGCGCGATAAAGGCTGCGTCCAGCGTTTCCGTCGCCGTTCTGTCCAGCAGCTCTTGCGGCGTGCCGGTCGCCAGTATGCGGCCTTCATCCATCGCCACCAGCCAGTCGAAACGCTGGGCCTCGTCCATGTAAGCGGTGGCGACGATCACGCTCATGCCCGGCCGCTCGCTGCGAATATGGGCAATCAGCTCCCAGAACTGCGCACGCGCCAGCGGATCGACGCCGGTGGTCGGCTCGTCCAGAATCAGCAGATCGGGGTCATGGATCAGCGCACAGCACAGCCCCAGCT
>JAEWTK010000279.1 GCA_023459535.1 Pseudomonadota bacterium | reverse complement strand
GTCATCGCCAGCAATGCGCCGGTATAGACGGCATCCGCCGTACTGGTCGGCAGCTCGGCATACTTGCCCTGCCCTTCAATTGCATGGCCAATACCATGTGTACGTTGTAGCAGCGCCTGCTGCATGGCATGCAGACCGGGCAGTATCACGCCGCCGGCAAATCGACAACGTTCCGTATCCACATCATGCAACAACGCATCCATAGTCAGCGCCGTACCGGCATTGACCACAAGGCAGTGCTGGCTGGTGTAAAACCGGGCACCTATCATCGCCGCCCAGCGGTCGGAACCCAGACTTTCGGGCTGTTGATAGTCATTGGTGATGCCATACCCTTCGGCTGCTGCCACTATCCAATGCTGTCTCGCCACGCCGGCCAGCATGGCCTTCAACTTGGTAGCGATTTCCTCGCCCGCGACATTGGAGATCACCGCAAGCGCACACCCCGCCCATTCCTGCGGGCTGTTGCCCAGCTTTGTGTTATCGATGGCACCACGCGCCATGATAGCGCTCGTCTCATTGAACATCGCCCACTTGGTGCGCGTATTGCCGGTATCGATGGTCAATATCATGAAGTCACTCCACGCAGACTGATCTCTCCCGCAGAAAAACGCTGTACGCCACCCGCTGTTTCCACCAGAAGGATACCGTCCTCTGCCACACCACGCGCCACCCCCTGCGTTTCACGTCCATCAGGCAAGAGCATGCGCACGGTTTGGTTCTGATAGGCATGATAGCCGGTCCATTCCCCATGCATGGCGCTGAAGCCCTGCTGCTCGAATGTGCTCAAGGCGTCTGCCAGATGCCGCAACATCAGCCCCAGCAACTGGCTGGGATCACGCCAATGTTCGCTCAACGCCGCGATGTCGATCGCTGGCTGGTCGATATGCTGTTTCACCTGTTCCGGCAGCCGCAGATTGATACCGATACCGATGACCGCCGCACTTGGCCCTTCCATGTCGCCCTGCAGTTCGATCAGGATGCCGGCCAGCTTGTGATGGCGGCCCTGGTGATGCACCACCAGATCATTGGGCCATTTCAGCTGCATCTCGCTCAAACCCAGGCTGCGCATGGCGCGTATCAACGCCACGCCAACCGCCAGACTCAAGCCGGAAAGTGCAGCAGCACCTGACTGAAAACGCCACAACAGCGAAAATGTCAGGCTGGCGCCCAAGCCCGCCTGCCAGGTCCGACCGCGGCGGCCACGCCCTTTGGTCTGCAGCGAGGCCGCGACGCAACTGGCATGCGGCGCATTCTGCGCGGCCAACTTCATCAGATAGCTGTTGGTTGATTCCAGATGGTCGTGCACCTCCAGCTTGAACCAGGCGCGCTGCTCGCCTATCGCCTCCAGCACCACTTCGCGTTCCAGCAACTGGATCGGTTCCGGCAGACGATAGCCCCTGCCGCGCACCGAGAATATCTGAACACCGAGCGCTTCCGCCTCGCGCAGGGCATTCCATACCGTCGTGCGCGATACCTTGAAATGCTGTGCGATATCCTCCCCAGAGTGGAATCGGCCGTCTGCCAGCATGCGTAAGATAGGGAAAGTGAGCGTATTCATTTTGCTTTATGAGTCTCATGGATATTAGCACAGCGCGAGAAGTCCTTAACCCAGCCCGTAGCGTGTAAAATACGCAAATTAATTTTGTCGTGAATACCATGTCTTCAGAAAAAACACCGCTCCCCCCTGCCGCCAACTTCATCCGCAACATCGTCGAACACGATCTGGAGCAAGGCACCTATAAAACCCGCCGCTGGGGTGGCAGCCCGGGCGATGCCGCGCACCACGCCAAGGGCGAACCGGACCCGGCGAAGATCCGCACACGCTTCCCGCCGGAGCCGAACGGCTACCTGCATATCGGCCACGCCAAGAGCGTGTTCCTGAATTTCGGTCTGGCACGCGATTACGACGGCGTCTGCCATATGCGCTTCGACGACACCAACCCGGAGAAGGAAGAACAGGAATACGTCGACAGCATTACCGACATGGTGCAATGGCTGGGTTTCGGCTGGGATAAATTCGGCGCTTCGCATCTCTATTTCGCCAGCAACTATTTCGACTTCATGTACCGCGCGGCAGAAACCCTGATCGAAGCCGGCCATGCCTATGTCGATCAGCAGACCGCCGACGAGATGCGCGCCAACCGCGGCACGCTGACAGAGCCCGGCAAGAACTCGCCCTACCGCGACCGCAGCCCGGCTGAGAACCTCACCCTGTTCCGCGAGATGCGCGACGGCAAACATGCCGCCGGCAGCATGATCCTGCGCGCCAGGATCGACATGGCCTCGCCCAACATCAACCTGCGCGACCCGGCCATCTACCGCATCCGCCGCGCCACGCACCACAACACCGGCGACAAATGGTGCATCTACCCGATGTACACCTTCGCCCATCCGATCGAGGACGCGCTGGAGCAGATCACCCACTCCATCTGTACGCTGGAATTCGAAGACCAGCGCCCGTTCTACGACTGGGTGCTGGAACGCCTCGCAGAGGCTGGCCTGTTGGCGCATCCATTGCCCAAGCAATACGAATTCGCCCGCCTCAACCTCACCTATGTCGTGCTCTCCAAGCGCAAGCTGATCGACTTGGTCGAGAACAAGCACGTCTCCGGCTGGGATGATCCACGCCTGCCGACACTGGCCGGTGCCCGCCGCCGCGGCTACACGCCCGAAGGCTTCAAGCTGTTCACCGACCGCATCGGCGTCTCCAAGGCCGATTCCTGGATCGAATACACCATCCTCGAAGACTGCATGCGTGAAGTGCTCAATACATCGGCCGAACGCCGCATCGCCGTGCTCGACCCCATCAAGCTGGTCATCGATAACTATCCGCAAGGTGTTAATGGAGAGCCTCAGAGCGAGGATTGCTTTGCCCCCAACCACCCGCAAAAACCGGAACTCGGCAAACGCGTGGTGCCGCTCACCAGGGAACTCTGGATCGAGCGTGAAGACTTCATGGAAGTGCCGAGCAAAGGCTATTTCCGCCTGTTCCCGGACAACATGGTGCGCCTGCGCTACGGCTACGTAGTCAAATGCACCGGCTTCGAGAAAGATGCCGACGGCAACGTGACCACGGTGCACTGCGAATACCTGCCCGACACCAAATCCGGCACGCCGGGTGCGGATTCAGTCAAGGTCAAGGGCAACATCCACTGGGTTTCCGCCGAACATGCCTGTGCCGCCGAAGTGCGCCTCTATGACCGCCTGTTCAAGGAAGCCAACCCCGGCGCCGGTGACCGCAACTATCTGGATGACCTCAACCCGGATTCAGTCAAAACCATCACTGCGCAACTGGAACCGGCGCTGAAAGACGCAAAACCGGAAGAAGCTTTCCAGTTCGAGCGCCACGGCTATTTTGTTGCAGACAGGAAAGACAGCGTAGCGGGCAAGCCGGTGTTTAACCGGACGGTGACGTTGAGGGATAGTTGGGTAAAATAAGCCCTTAGGAGAAATAATGACCACATCAAAACAAGACGACGTTCAACTTAGCCTACCCTTACAAG
>JAEWTK010000278.1 GCA_023459535.1 Pseudomonadota bacterium | reverse complement strand
TTGTGCTCGGCATCCTGGTTACCCTTTCATCAGTAGGCGCGGGTGCACTTGGCACTGTTGCCTTGTTCTTCCTTTACCCTCGCCTGCCTGCACTAAAGGTGGTTGGCACCGATCTGGCCCATGCCATCCCGCTCACCGCCCTGGCGGGGGCTGGTCACTGGACGCTGGGCAATGTGAATTTCACGCTACTGGCAACCTTGCTGATAGGTTCTTTGCCTGGCATTTGGATAGGAAGTCATCTAAGTGCACGGATTCCTGATAAAATACTACGCCCTATTCTGGCCTCCATCCTGCTGCTGATCGGCCTCAAGTTTGTAACGAACTAGCGAATTAATCTATGTATAAATATGACGAGATAGACCAGGCAATTGTCGACCAGCGTGTCGCCCAATACCGCGACCAGGTAAGACGTTTCCTCGCCGGCGAACTCAGCGACGAGGAATTCCGCCCGCTGCGCCTGCAAAACGGCCTCTATATCCAGCGCCATGCGCCCATGCTGCGCATTGCCGTGCCATACGGCACACTTTCTTCCAGACAATTGCACAAACTGGGCGACATCGCCCAACGCTATGACCGTGGCTACGGTCATTTCAGCACACGTACCAATATGCAACTAAACTGGCCAAAACTGGAAGACACGCCGGACATTCTGGCCGAACTGGCCACCGTGCAAATGCATGCCATCCAGACTTCCGGTAATTGCATCCGCAACATCACCACCGACCAGTTTGCCGGTGTCGCCCCGGACGAGTTCATCGACCCGCGTGCTGTGGCCGAAATCATCCGTCAGTGGAGCACTTTCCATCCGGAATTCGCGCTGCTACCACGCAAGTTCAAGATCGCCGTATCCGGCACCAAACAGGACCGCGCCATCGTCCAGGCACATGATATCGGGCTGGAGTTCTATTACGACGATCAGCAAAAGATGGCAATCAAGGTCTGGGTCGGCGGCGGTCTGGGCCGCACGCCCATCCTCGGTAGCGTCGTCCGCGAACATCTGGAATGGCAGCACATCCTGACTTACTGCGAGGCCATCATCCGCGTCTACAACCTGCACGGCCGCCGCGACAACTCGTTCAAGGCGCGCATCAAGATCCTGGTCAAGGCGCTGGGCATCGACGAGTTCCGCCGCCAGGTCGACGAGGAATGGCAACACCTGAAGGATGGCCCGAACACGATCACCGAAGCGGAACTGGCACGCGTGTCGCAATACTTCACGGCCATGCCGTACGAGACCCTGCCGGCGCACGATGCCGGCTTCGACAGCGCCATCGCCAGCAACCCGGCTTTTGCCGCATGGGTCAAACGCTGCGTGCATGCGCACAAGCAGCCGGGCTATCGCGCCGTTACCCTGTCGCTGAAGCCGCACGGCAAGGCGCCGGGCGATATCACCTCAGCGCAGATGCACGTGGTCGCCGACCTCGCCGAAAAATACAGTTTCGGCGAACTGCGCGCTTCGCACGAGCAGAACCTGATCCTGACTGACGTCAAGCTGAGCGACCTCTACAGCGTCTGGGAAATCGCCTGCGCCAACGGTCTCGCCACACCGAACATCGGCCTACTGACCGACATCATCTGCTGCCCCGGCGGCGACTTCTGCTCGCTGGCCAACGCCAAGAGCATCCCGATCGCCGAAGCCATCCAGATGCAGTTCGATAACCTCGACTACTTGCACGATATCGGCGAACTGGAGCTCAATATCTCGGGCTGCATGAACGCCTGCGGCCACCACCATGTCGGCCATATCGGCATTCTCGGCGTCGACAAGGACGGCTCCGAGTGGTACCAGGTCACCATCGGCGGCAAACAGGGCAACGATGCCAGCCTGGGTACCGTCATCGGCCGCGCCTTTGCCGCGGAAGAGATGCCGGGCGTCGTCCAGCGCCTGATCGAAGTCTATCTGCGCGAACGTACCGATGAGGAACGCTTTATCGACACCGTACGCCGTATCGGCATGTCCCCCTTCAAGGAACATGTGTATGCCAAGCAAGAGGAGGCAGCCCATGTCTAACCTGATTCGCAACAATGCCATCGTCAACGACGACGAATGGATCACCGTCACCCTGCCGGCAGGCGAAGAAGTGGTGCGCAAGCAGGCCGGCAAGGTCGTCATGTTCAAACTGACCGGCGAGCAGAGCTGCACGCCGGAGCAGATCGCGGCGACCGTCATCCCTGCCAGCGGCAAGATCATTGTGCCGTTGTCGGTCTGGCTGGCGCGCAAGGATGAACTGGCGCCCCGACTTGCCAAGGGCGAGCTCGGCATCTGGCTGGCAACGCATGAAGTGCTGGAAAACCTGATCGACGCGGTTGATGATATCAACCAGCTGCCGATCATCGCCGTCTTCGTCGAACGCTTTGCCGACGGCCGCATTTTCTCCATCGGCACCCTGCTGCGTACCCGTTACGGCTACAAGAACGAGCTGCGCGCCTTCGGCGATGTGCTGCGCGATCAACTATTCTTCCTCAAGCGCTGCGGTTACGACAGCTATCTGATCCGTGCCGACCGCTCTGCCGAGGAAGCCCTGGCCAGTCTGCAGGATTTCAGCCAGCCCTACCAGGGCGCCGTCGATGAAACGCAACCGGTCTGGAGACGGGTACAGCGATGAACGGTGAAGTTTCCTTGCTGCGCCCTGCTGCCGCCAATCCGGCCACCTCGCCGGAATTGACGGATGCTCTGCGCGCCACGGTAGAGGCAAAATCGCAGGCTGCGCTCGCCCTGCTGCAATCCGCTGTTAATGAGCTCGGGCAGCAGCACGAAGTCACTTTCGCCAACAGCTTTGGCGCTGAGGATATGGTACTGACCGACCTTATCCTCAAGAACAAGCTGCCGATCGAGATTTTCTCGCTGGACACAGGCCGCCTGCCGACTGAGACCTACGACCTGATGGCAGAAACCGAAAAGACCTATGCCACCAAGCTGCGCGTGCTGTTTCCGCGTCTGGATGCGGTAGAAAACTACGTACAGACCCACGGCATCAACGCTTTTTACGAATCCATCGAATTGCGCAAGGCCTGCTGCCACATGCGCAAGGTAGAGCCGCTGCAACGCGCCCTGAAAGGCAAAAAAGCCTGGGTCACCGGCATGCGTGCGCAACAGTCCTCTACCCGTGCTGAATTGCCGGTACGCCAATACGACGAATCGAACGGCCTGGAGAAATTCAACCCCTTGAGCGACTGGACGGAAAAGGAAGTCTGGGCTTATATCCGCATGCACAAGGTGCCGTACAACAAGCTGCACGACCAGTTCTACCCGAGCATCGGTTGCGCGCCCTGCACCCGTGCCGTTGCCATGGGTGAGGATATCCGCGCCGGCAGATGGTGGTGGGAAGATCCACAAAGTAAGGAATGTGGACTTCACATTAAGAAATAATC
>JAEWTK010000277.1 GCA_023459535.1 Pseudomonadota bacterium | reverse complement strand
TCTCGTCCGTATCGTCCGGCAATTCATCGACAGCGGCAGCAGACCCCGATCCGGATCCAGACCCCGGTGTCCCTGTGACGGCATCAAGAGGTGCCAGAAATTCCATCGAGGCATCAATCCGGATGGTGCGTCGCACAGGTTCCGGCTGTTCCGCAGGCAGCAATTCCAGCACGGCAAAATGGAGCGCCAGTGATGTAATGAGGGCGGCCACAAAGGTCGACTTTTCTGACAGGTCTTGCCCGAAGGGATAGAAAGTAGTGATCGCACGCCTCCTGTTTCAACTGTGCGCTGAAGAGCTTTGATTGATTATACCTTGAAGGCTGGCGTATTCCGGCTGAAGGCGCACCCGACGAGGCGTTTGTTGTCTATCGGGCACTTTCAGTCTGCCGGGCACTGGCGAGAATGGTGCATAAAAAAAAGCATCCCGCAGGATGCTTTTTATCTGGAAAGTACAGAAGGACTTATTCGCCGATCTGCCAAACCACTTCTTCTGCATTGCTCAGTTTACCGGTGATAGCGTCGATTTCAACTTCCAGCAACTTGCCGCCAGTTGTCTTGATGTCGAATTCGTAGGCGATGCTGCCATCGGACTCTACTTCATATTCAGTCTTCATGATTGCGCCAGGGTGTTTTGCCAGTGCGGTTTTCAGGGCAGCATCCAGGCTGATCTTGGCTTTGGAAGTGAAAGCTGCGTCATCGGCAGCAACTTCGCCTTCGGTTTCGAGGATTTTGCCGGCTTTGGCATCGCATTCAACTTCTTTTTGCGTGCCGTCATTGGCGTCGATGTCGAGTTCGTATTGTGCTTTGCCTTCTTCGATTTCGGCGCGAATGGAGGTCAGCTTGCCCGGAAACTTGGCTTGTGCAGCAGCGACGCAGTTGTCGATGGCGTTTTTGCTGTTGTGTTTGTCGGCGTAAGCGGCCGGTGCAATAAACATTGCTGCTACAGCAATGGCAATCAGATTTTTGTTCATGATGAACTCCTTATTGTTGATGGGAAATTTGGTTGGATTCGGTTGTGAATTATAAGCCAATCTCACCTTAAAGTAAATGTAAGTTATTGATTACATTGAAGTATGGCTATATATAACCAACTTTGGGCATAAGTGGTTGTATATAACCACTTTGGATGGGAGTTCGGTCGGCTGGTATGGTTTTTATCGAATGGATTTGGGCATCTGTGGTGATGCCGGTGTATATGAAATGATTAAAAGGGGGAGGCAAGGCAACAGAAAAGCCCTTGTCGGGCTTTTCCGTAGATGAATGGCCGGAGCCAAGGGTCAGACGAGGGCTTCAAAAATCTGTTTTTTGATGTCTTCGACTGCGCCTATGCCGGCAATTCTGACGTACTTGGGAGCCTTTTCGCTGCTTTTCGCCCAATCGGAATAGTAGCTGACCAGCGGTTTGGTTTGGCTGTGATAGACCTCCAGACGCTTCATGACGGTTTCTTCCTTGTCATCGTCACGCTGCACCAGGTCTTCGCCGGTCACGTCATCCTTGCCCGCGACTTTTGGCGGATTGAATACGACGTGATAGGTGCGGCCGGAGGCGAGGTGCATACGGCGGCCACTCATGCGCTTGATAATCTCTTCATCCGGTACGTCGATTTCAATGACATAGTCGATGTCGACCCCCGCCTGTTTCATCGCTTCAGCCTGCGGAATGGTGCGCGGGAAGCCATCGAACAGAAAGCCGTCCTTGCAGTCGGTATCCTTGATGCGTTCCTTGATCATGCCGATGATGACTTCATCCGGCACCAGGCCGCCTGCGTCCATGAATTTCTTGGCTTCCAGGCCAAGCGTAGTACCTGCCTTGACGGCCGCACGCAGCATGTCACCGGTGGAGATTTGCGGAATGTTGAATTTTTCTTTGATGTATGTGGCTTGGGTGCCTTTGCCGGCCCCCGGTGCGCCTAATAGTATGAGTCTCATATAAAGCTCTCCCTTCTGAAGCGGAGGATTATAGCAGGCGAGGCTGCTATCAGTCGCTTTGGCGTGACAGGTAGTTGGCGATGTCGACAAATGCCGAAACGGGAAGGTTTTCTGCACGCAGCTGAGAATCCAGCCCGAGTGCCGCGAATCCGGCATCATCGAGCAGCGCTTTGAGTGTGTTGCGCAAGGTCTTGCGCCGTTGACCGAAAGCCGCTTGCACGACACTTGCGAACAAGGCTTCATCCGTTGCCGGGTATGGCAGTTTGGCATGCGGTACTGCACGGACGAAAGCCGACTCGACCTTTGGCGGCGGGTCGAACGCCTCCGGCGGCACCGTCAGCAGGTATTCCATCTGCAGACGGTACTGCAGCATGACCGATAGGCGACCATAGGCAGGTGTGGAGGGAGCGGCGACCATGCGCTCAACGACTTCCTTCTGCAGCATGAAGTGCATGTCGATGATGGCATCGACATTATCGAGCAGGTGAAACAGGATGGGGGTCGAGATGTTGTAGGGCAGGTTGCCGACGACCCTTATGCGCTGCGAACCGGTGGCGCTTGAGTTTTTGCCGGCTTCTCCCCCCTTGGCTGTCATCTCAGGTTCTTCAGCGGATTCCATGAGGCTGCCAAAATCGAATTTCAGTGCGTCACTATTGTGGATGCTGATCTTCTCGGCCGGGTAGTGGCTTTGCATCCAACTGACGATATCCCGATCCAGCTCGACCACATGCAGGTGCTTCAGTCTTGTCAGCAACGGTTGCGTCATTGCTCCCAGCCCCGGCCCGATTTCCACCATGAGGTCGTCAGGTTGCGGATTGATGGCCTCGATCAGGCTGTTGATGATGGCGCGGTCGGTCAGGAAATTCTGGCCGAAGCGTTTTTTTGGGATATGTTTCATGGGTGTTTGCTGGAAGTTTTATGCGTGAGTTCGATGGCGAGCTCGATGGCGGCAAGCAGGCTGCCGATTTCGATATTGCCCTTGCCAGCCAGATCCAGCGCAGTGCCGTGGTCGACCGAGGTGCGGATGATGGGCAGCCCGAGCGTGACGTTGACGCCGCCGCCGAAGCTGGCATGTTTAAGCACGGGCAGGCCCTGGTCGTGATACATGGCCAGCACGCAGTCAGCCTTTTTCAGATGGTGCGGCGTGAACAAGGTATCCGCCGGCAGCGGGCCGATCAGGTTCATGCCCTCCAACCTTAATTTTTCCAGTACAGGGGTGATGACCGTGATTTCTTCCATGCCAAGATAACCGTCTTCGCCGGCATGTGGATTGAGGCCTGCCACCAGGATGCGTGGTTGGGCAATGCCGAATTTCTGCACAAGGTCATGATGCAGTATGCGGATGGTGGTTTCCAAGCTTTCCTTGGTAATAGCCTGGCTCACATCTTTCAAAGGCAGGTGGGTCGTAGCCAGCGCAACTCTGAGCCCGCCACCGACCAGCATCATGACCACCTGTTCGGTTTTGGTGTGTTCTGCGAGAAATTCCGTGTGTCCGGTGAACGGGATTTTTGCCTGGTTGATGATGCCCTTATGCACAGGTGCAGTGACCATGGCATCAAAGCGGCCATGCATGCAGCCTTCCAGCGCGGAGCTTAATGTGTCGAGCACATACTGGCAGTTTGCACAATTCAGTTTGCCGGGGATCACGATTTGCGATGTGGCCTGGTGCAATACCTGCAGGGTGCCGTTGCCTTGGTGAATCGACCCCTGAGAGCGTTTGATCTGCAAATCCAGGCCGAGCGTCTTCGCACGTTGCTGCAGCATGATCTCATCGGCAATGACGATGATTTCTGCCTGGATAGGACGATGCGCCAGCATGACGCAAAGATCCGGGCCTATGCCGGCCGGTTCTCCTGCAGTGAGTGCGATGCGGGGGGGGGCGTTGTTCAAGGGACGGGTCTGCTTCCTGTGACGCTGGTTTAATACTTGTCTTCCAGATGCAACTCGACATAGGCGCGGTCACGCAGTTCACGTACCCAGTCGGCGTAGGCTTCTTCTGCCTTGCGTGAACGGATTTCCTGACGCGCCTTGAATCTGGCTGCTTCCTGTGTCATATCCTGTTTGCGACGTTCCTGTACCTGGATGATATGGTAGCCAAACGGTGTACGGACCGGCTCACTAATCTCTCCGGGTGCCAGCAGGTTCATGGCCTGTTCGAATTGCGGCACGGTGTCGCCAGGATTGACCCAGCCCAGATCACCACCACTGTTGGCAGAAGCGTCTTCCGAATATTGCCGTGCAAGTTCGGCAAAATTGCCGCCATTGTCCAGGCGTTCCTTGATCATGGCCATTCTTTGCTGGGCATCACTTTCGGAGACGATCTCGCTCAGCTTGACTAGAATATGGCGCAGCTTGGTCTGCTCAACGACCAGAGGCGAGGTTCCGCCGCGTCTGTCTGTCATCTTGAGAATGTGGAAGCCGTTAGGGCTGCGCAGGATTGGACTCAGCTCGCCCGGTTGCATGGGTTTCAGCGCTTCGTTGAAGAGTTCGGGGATCTGGGTCGAGGTTTTCCAGCCGAGATTGCCACCTTCCAGTGCATTCGGCGCATCCGACAGACTGGCTGATACTTCTGCAAAGTTGGCACCTTCCTGCAATTGCTTCAATGCCTGCTCTGCTTTCTCACGCAGCTTCTGCAGTTCCTCCGGCGAACCTTCCTCCGGTGTTCGAATCAGGATGTGGGAGATCTCGAATTCGTCCTGAATGTCACCGCGAGCGGATTGAGTGGTCAGGTAATTATCGATCTCGGCTTCGGTGACATTGACCCGGTTTTCCACTTCGCGCTCGCGCAGCCTGGCGATGATGATCTCGTTGCGGATGTCTTCACGGAATTTGCGATAGCTGATGCCTTCCTGTTCGAGTGCGGCACGAAATTCCGGAACGCTCAGCTTGTTTTGTTCGGCGATGCGCTCCACGGTCTTGTCGAGTTGTGTATCGTCGACACGAACACCAGTCTGAGCGGCATATTGCAGCAACAGCCGGTCATTGATCAGGCGCTCCAGAATCTGCTTTTGCAGCACATCTGTCGGCGGCATGTTGCCACCCTGTTTCTCCAGTTGGCTGCGAACAGTCTGGATGCGGTCGATCAGTTCGTTTTCCGTAATCACCACCTGATCGACGACGGCCACAATGCGGTCTATTTTTTTGATCTCGTCGTCTTCTGCCCCCACAGGACCGGCAATCAGGCCGGAGCTGGCCAGGCAAAGGAGAAGGAAAAAACGGAACAAGGATAGCTTCATGGGAAATTACTCATCAATTGGATCGTAAGTGTTGGTGATCTCACCGCTTGGACTGTAGCCGGGGATGCTGCGTTCCAGCAATCGCATCGGGTTGGAGCCGATTGAGGTCAAACCGCCAAGTTCGAGTTGGAAGTAGAGGGCATAGTTCGCCTCGGCAGTTGCCGTCGAAACCCGTTGCAGGACAGATCGCGCCTGCCAGCAACCGGCGTCGTATTCGATACCGGCAATGCCTTCAATAGGCTGATTCTCGCGAATGGAATAATTCCAGCGCCCGATACCGTACCAGCCTTTGCCAAAAGGCCACTGGCCTGATGCGTCAATCTGTTCCAGCCGGTCTTCGGTATAGCGGTAACTGAGGTTGAGCACCTTGCCGGGTTCCGGATTGTATCTGGCGCCGATATTGGATTTGACCGTGGTGGAGCGGTCGGTGTTGTATTGCCAGCCGGCATCGACATTCCAGTCGTTGGTCAATCTCGCTGTGGCGGCGGCGACGATATCCGAACTGTTGTCGGTTCGTGGTTCGATGCCGGGCATGGTGACCTTCTGATCGGAGAAATAGAAGCGTTGTCCGATCATGGCAGCAAGACGCTGCTGGCCAGTCTTGGCATCGATCATGCGGGTGGTCAGCGCCAAGCTGAGCAGGTTGGCATCATTGACACGGTCATTGCCGGTAAACTGATTTTCCAGGAACAGGCTACCGATATTCAGATCGGCTTCCGCCGTATCGAAAATCGGGAACATGGACTGATCCTTGTATGGGATGTAGACGTAAAACAGGCGGGGTTCCAGTGTCTGGGTATAGCGGTTGTTGACGACCTTGACCTCGCGGTCAAAGAAAAGTCCGCTGTCCAGGCTGAATATGGGCAGACTGCGATTGTCGGATTGATAGTTGCCGGCTGCAAGAGTGTTGCCCAAGGAGTTTTTAAATGCCCAGGATTCGTTATCCAGATTGTAGCTGGTGTAATGGATGCCGAACTTGGGCTTGATATAGCCGTATGGTTTTTCAAATGGGAAGCTGACACTTGGATACAAGGTGAAGCGATTGCCGGTGACATTGGTTTCCAATTGGTTGCTGTTGCTAATCGCCAGTCGGAAAGGCTCATCTGTTTTTCGATCAAAACTAACCCATTGTGAATAGAGTTTGGTGTTCACCAAATCCCAATCCTTGTCGCCGTTCAGCGTCAGCTGTGGTAGTCGTTCGTATGGAAAAGAGAGCTTGTCCAGTGTCTGATATTTTTGTACCAAACCATTGAACGACCAGACCTCATCCGAGTAATTGATATAAGCCTGCTGAGCCAGATTAACTCGGCTGGTTATGGTGATCCGTGTGTCGAGTTCGGAGAAATATTCGTCATCCGAAACTTTTTCATAATTGTAGCCGGCCGACCAGCCGTTACCCAAACTATGCCGGTGTGTCAGGTTCAGGTAATACCGGTTTTCACCGGTGTTGTTGTCGGAGGGTAGGTATTCGACGTTATTGACGCCATTGAAGCTTTCATCGAGGTAGCGGAATTCGCCCTGCAGTTGCATGCCGCGTTTACTGAGTGCACGAATGCCCAAAGTGGCATCCATTTCTGGTGCGATGTTCCAGTAGTAGGGTACCTGAACCTCGAAGCCACTGCGGCTGGTGGTGCCGATGGTTGGTGACAGAAAACCGGACTTTCTTTGGTTCAGATAGGAAAAATCTATCCACGGCGTATAGAGGATGGGCATACCCATGAACTCGACCCGCGCATTCTGCGCGGTTGCCCTTTTCGTATAGGTGTCGATCTCTAGATTGCTGGCCTTGATGTACCAGTCATCCCGGTCCACTTCACAGGTGGTATAGCGCGCTGACTTTAGTACTTTCTTGTGTTCCCCTTCGAATAGTGCGACTTTTGCATCCCCTCTGGATGTGCACTCTTCCCTTCTGGATGTGGTGTGTTGTGTACTTGAGGACTCCACTCTACCCGTCATGATGTCGTCGATACGGCCCGTGGTCAAC
>JAEWTK010000276.1 GCA_023459535.1 Pseudomonadota bacterium | reverse complement strand
GGTCAGGAACATTTTCATCTGTTCGGGGGTAGTGTTCTGTGCCTCATCCAGAATGATGAAACTCTGGTTCAGCGTGCGGCCGCGCATATAAGCCAGTGGCGCGACTTCGATGGCACCACGTTCAAACATCTTGTTGACGCTGTCGTAACCGGCCAAATCATAGAGTGCGTCATAGAGCGGGCGTAGGTAGGGGTCGACCTTTTGTGCCAGGTCGCCGGGCAGAAAACCGAGACGCTCGCCAGCTTCCACCGCAGGGCGGACCAGGATAATGCGTTTGACCCGGTCGCGGCTCAGCGCGTCGATCGCGCTGGCAACGGCCAGATAGGTCTTGCCGGTACCGGCCGGGCCGATGCCGAAGGTGATGTCGAAATCCTGGATCTGCTGCAGATATTCGACCTGGCGCGGCGTGCGGCCATGCAGGTCGGGGCGGCGGGTCATCAGGGTTGGCATGCTGGCGACGGTGATGGCTTCCGGGCTCAGTTTGTCGAGTTCGACCAGGCCGAGCTGGATTTCTTCCAGCTCGATCGGTTTTTTCGCACGCAGGTAAAAGCTTTCCAGCAATTGCGCCGCAAGCTCCATGTTCTGCTTGTCGCCCTTGATCTTGAAATGCGCACCGCGCCGGGCAATGCTCACATCGAGTGCATCCTCGATCTGTTTGATGTTTTCATCCAGCGTGCCGCAAAGATTGGCCAGGCGGATGTTGTCTTCAGGTTTTAATGTGATGTCCAAATTCAGTCTTTCAGTAATTCGCCGCGCAAGGTGTGGGCGACGGCTTGCGTGATCCTGACATCCACAAACTGGTTGATCAGTTCGCGGCCGGCAGGAAAATTGACGATGCGGTTGTTATCGGTGCGGCCGGCAAGCTCGCTGGCATCCTTTTTGGAGATGCCCTCAACCAGCACACGTTGCACGCTGCCAACCATGGCTTCGCTGATGACTTTGCCCTGCGCTTCGTTTAATTCCTGCAAGCGCAGCAGGCGGGCCTGTTTCACTTCCGGCGTCGTGTCGTCTGGCAGATAGGTTGCTGGTGTGCCTGGACGCGGGCTGTAGGCGAAGCTGAAGCAATAGTCGAAGCCGACATCGCGCATCAGTTGCATGGTCGCCTCAAAATCCGCCTCGGTTTCGCCGGGAAAGCCGATGATGAAGTCCGAGCTGATGCAGATATCCGGTCTTGCGGCACGTAGTTTGCGAATGATGGATTTGTATTGCAGCACCGTATGATTGCGCTTCATTGCCATCAGGATCCTGTCCGATCCGGCTTGCACCGGCAGGTGGATGTGCGAGACCAGCTTGGGGATGCGGGCAAAGCACTCGATCAGTGCCGGGCTCATTTCATTCGGATGCGAAGTGGTGAAACGGATGCGTTCGATCTGCGGAATCTCGGCGATATATTCGATCAGCATGGCGAGATCGACTTTCTCGCCATGGTTATTCTCGGCGCGATAGGCGTTGACGTTCTGGCCGAGCAGGGTGATTTCCTTGACGCCTTGTTGTGCCAGCGTTGCGGCTTCTGTCAGTACATCCTCGAACGGGCGCGAAACTTCTTCGCCGCGTGTATAAGGTACGACACAGAAACTGCAGTATTTGCTGCAACCTTCCATCACCGACAGGAAAGCGGCCGCCCCTTCAACTTGTGGTGGCGGCAGGCGGTCGAACTTTTCGATTTCGGGAAAACTGATATCCACCTGTGAAATTCCGCTCTGCCGTTTGGCTTTTATCATTTCCGGCAGGCGATGCAGGGTTTGCGGTCCGAAGACGATATCGACGTAGGGTGCGCGCTTGACGATGTTGTCGCCTTCCTGGCTCGCCACACATCCGCCGACGCCGATGACGAGACCGGGGTTTTTCTCTTTCATCGGGATGAAGCGGCCCAAATGGCTATAGACCTTGTCTTCTGCCTTTTCGCGCACCGAGCAGGTGTTGAGCAGGATGACATCGGCATCTTCCGGGTTATCCGTCGCGATCATGCCATTGTCGACACTGAGCAAATCTGCCATGCGTGAAGAGTCGTATTCATTCATCTGGCAACCGAAAGTCTTGATGAATACTTTTTTAGGCTGGGCTGGGTCTTGCCGGCTTATGCTTCGGCTGGTGTCCGTCAGCGTTTCTTTGTCTGGCGGCGTCATGTGATGGGTGTTGCTGCAGGTGAGGGGTGCAAATTAGTCAGGCAAAACAATTAGTAAGCCGAAATTCTACTCCAAGCTCAGGTTAAAAGCGAATCTGCGAGTAAAATGTGCGGCATGGAAGCGCTACCGATTTTTATGAAGCTGAAAGGCCGCCGTTGCGTTGTCATCGGCGGCGGCGAAGTGGCTGCCCGCAAGGTGACGATGCTGCTGAAGGCTGATGCGGTGGTGGAAGTCGTCGCGCCAGCCCTGCATCATGAACTAGCCGACCTGTTGACGACCGGCAGTATTCGCCATTTGCCCGTGAGCTTTGCGGCCGACCAGTTGGATGGCGCCAGCCTGGTGATTGCGGCAACCGATGACGATACGGTAAATCAGGCGGTTTCAAGGGAAGCCAAGGCACGCAATATCCCGGTCAATGTGGTCGATGCTCCCGAGCTCTGCACATTTACCATGCCCTCCATCGTTGACCGTTCACCGCTGGTGATCGCCATCAGCAGCAGCGGCAGCGCACCAGTACTGGCGCGCCTGCTGCGCAGCAGGCTGGAGACATTGATCCCTGCGACTTATGGCCGCCTGGCGAGTCTGGCGGCGGATTTTCGTGAGGCGGTCAAACAGCGTTTCGCGACGACACAGGAAAGACGTATTTTCTGGGAAAATACGCTGGCCGGCCCGGTGGCGGAAATGGTGTTTTCCGGCCGGGAGGATGCCGCCAGAGCGGCTTTGGCCGAGAGTCTCGCAAGCCCTGCGGGACAGGGTTCGTATGGTGAAGTCTATCTGGTCGGGGGCGGGCCCGGCGATCCGGACCTGCTGACTTTTCGTGCCTTGCGCCTGATGCAGCAGGCGGATGTCTGCGTCTATGACAAACTGGTGAGCAAGGAAGTCATGGAGCTGGTGCGGCGTGACGCCGAATTAATCTATGTCGGCAAGGCACGTGACCGGCACACCCTGCCGCAGGAAGAGATCAATCAGCTGCTGGTGCGCCTCGCCAGGGAGGGCAAACGTGTCCTCAGGCTGAAGGGCGGTGATCCCTTCATTTTCGGTCGTGGTGGCGAGGAAATTGAGACCCTGATGGAACAAGGGATACCGTTCCAGGTGGTACCGGGTATTACGGCGGCAAACGGTGTTTCGACCTATGCCGGCATTCCCTTGACGCATCGGGATTATGCACAATCCTGCCTGTTCACTACCGGGCATCTGAAAGCCAGCGCAAATGGCGAGATTGATAGCGTTGCGCTGGATTGGCCGGCCCTGACCCGCCCAAATCAGACCGTGGTCATTTACATGGGGCTGGTAGGTCTTGCGGAAATCTGCCGCAAGCTGGTGTTGCACGGCTTGCCTGCAGGAACGCCCGCTGCGGTTGTGCAACAGGGAACGACCATACGGCAGCGGGTGGTGGTGGCCGACTTGGCGACGCTAGCGGAAAAGGTCAACGCTGCAGAACTGAAACCGCCATGCCTGATCATCGTGGGTGGTGTCGTGCAGCTACACGAAAAACTGGCCTGGTTTCGGCCCGGCAGAGATACTTAAAGCGGCAGGCTGAGGCGCGCCTCGAGGCCGCCCTCCGGCCGATTGAGCAATTCCAGCTTGCCTTTGTGCAACTTGGCGATACGGTCGGCGATCGCCAAGCCGAGGCCGCTACCACCTTCATTGCCGCGCGCGGAATCCATGCGTTCGAACGGTCGCAACAGACGGTTCATATGGCTGGCCGGAATTCCCGGCCCGTTATCCATGATGCTGACGACGATATAACCCGCAGTGATACGGGTGCTGACCGCGACTTTGCCTTTGCCATAGGCGAAGGCGTTGTCGATCAGATTGCCGATCAGCCGGTGGATCGCCAATGGCCGCAGTTGAACCTTGTAATTGGAGGAAAGTTTCAGTTCCACGTGGCGACCGGCTCGGGCGTGGCGATCTGCTACGGACTGGATGAGGGCGTTGATGTCGACCATCTGTGGCGGCTCGCCTTCGACACCGCGGACGAAATCCAGGAACTGGTTGATGATATTATCCATGTCGGATATGTCCTGAATCATGCCGTTGCGGGTGCTTTCACCGACTTCATCCGGCAGCATTTCAACCGCCAGTCTCAACCTGGCGAGCGGTGTGCGCAAGTCATGTGAAATACCGGCCAGCAGCAGCGTTCTCTCGCTGTCCAGTCTTGTCAGGGCTTCCGACATTTCATTGAAGGTGCGCTGCACTTCACGCATTTCTTCCGCGCCTTCTTCCGGCAGCTTGGGCGGTTGCTCGCCATGGCTGATGCGGCCTGCAGCCTTGACCAGGAAGCGTAGCGGCCGGTTGATGCGGGCGGCAATTACGTAAGCGCCACCCAGCGAAAGCAATGCAACCAGTGCGGCCCAGCCAAACCATTGCCAAGGGAAGGGACGCTCAGCAAGAAAACGCGGAATGACGACCCAATAGTCGTCCTGCTCGATGCTGAAACTGATCCAGAGGCCGGGGACGCCCAGATGATTGATTGCAACCAGTGTCTCCTGGCCCAGATTCTCGCGAATCTTGTCCGCGACCAACCGGATAAACGGGTCGTCTGGTAACGGCTCAACAATTTCCAGCAGATCTGCGGCATAGATGCGCACGCCTTCCTTGCCGGACAGTTCCGATAACAGCGCGATGCGGCGGTTCTCATGCGAGGCAAGCAGGGATGCGCGCGTGTAATTGACAACCGTCACTGCCTGCAGTGCAGCCGCCTGGGCGCGTGGTTCACGTTCGAAGTAATCGAATATCTGGAGTGCGCTGAACTGGCCTATCGCCAGTAACAGCGCGATGAGTACCATGATGCGGGCAAGTAGGGTACGCGGGAAGAGTCTCAATGATATGCAGGCATGTTGGGATG
>JAEWTK010000275.1 GCA_023459535.1 Pseudomonadota bacterium | reverse complement strand
ATCCTGGTGCAGGCCGGTACGTTGAACCGTGGCGATATGTTGCTTGCCGGCAGTTCGTTTGGTCGCGTGCGTGCCATGCTTGATGAGAATGGCAAGGAGATCAAGGAAGCCGGCCCGTCCATTCCGGTGGAAATCCTCGGTCTTTCGGATGTGCCGAATGCCGGTGAGGAAGTCATCGTGCTGAATGATGAGCGCAAGGCGCGCGAGATCGCGTTGTTCCGTCAGGGCAAGTTCCGCGATGTGAAACTGGCACGTCAGCAGGCTTCCAAGTTGGAAAGTATTTTTGACCAGATGGCAGAAGGTGAAGTGAAGACGTTGCCGATGATCATCAAATCCGATGTTCAGGGCTCTTACGAAGCGCTGGCTACCTCTTTGGAGAAGCTTTCCACCGACGAGGTCAAGGTCAATATCATCCATACCGGCGTGGGTGCCATCAGTGAATCGGATGTCAATCTGGCGTCCGCTTCGAAGGGTGTCTTGATCGGCTTCAATGTCCGCGCTGATGCGGGTGCACGTAAACTGATCGAAACGTTAGGTGTCGATGTGCGCTACTACAACATCATTTACCAGGCGGTGGATGAAGTGAAGGCGGCACTGAGTGGCATGCTGGCACCGGAAGAGAAGGAAAATGTCATCGGTCTGGTCGAGATCCGCGAAGTCTATCGTATCTCCAAGGTCGGTGCCGTTGCCGGTTGTTACGTGCTCGATGGTTTGGTCAAGCGCGGTTCCAGGGTCCGTGTATTGCGAGACAATGTGGTGATCCATGATGGTGAACTGGATTCGCTCAAGCGCTTCAAGGACGACGTGAAAGAGGTTAAGGCCAACTTCGAGTGCGGCCTGTCACTGAAGAATTTCAATGACATCGAAGTCGGCGATACCTTGGAAGTCTACGAAGTCGTGGAAGTCGCACGCTCGCTGTAAGTATGGAAACCATTATGCACGGGTGTTTTCACAGGGACTATTAATGGCCAAGGAATTTTCCAGAAGTGATCGCGTTGCCGAGCAGATTCAGCGAGAGCTCGCTGATCTGCTGCAATTCGAGGTGAAAGATCCGCGCATTGGCATGGTCACAATCACTGAAGTAGAAGTGAGCGGCGATATGGCGCATGCAAAGATCTATTACAGCGCAAAGGCGGGTACCGCAGAATTGCAGAAAGGCTTGGAGAAATCCGCAGGCTTTCTGCGTACTCAGCTTGGCAAGCGCATGTTGCTACGCACAGTGCCACAATTGCACTTCATCTATGATGCATCGATCGATCGCGGCATGCGGCTCTCACAATTGATCGATGAGGCACTGGCACCAGATCAACTGGTGTCGGACAAAGACAAGCCATCCAGATAAGCGTTAGCAACGGCGGTCACTGATATGCAATTCAGGCGCATCAAGCGTGCCGTCGATGGCGTGCTTTTACTCGACAAACCCCTCGGTTACTCCTCCAATCAGGCGTTGCAGCAGGTCAAGCGGCTTTATCAGGCGGCCAAGGCCGGGCATACCGGCAGTCTGGATCCATTGGCAACCGGATTGCTGCCGATCTGCCTGGGAGAAGCGACCAAGTTCTCACATTTTCTGCTGGACGCCGATAAAAGTTATCGTGCGCTGGTTCAACTGGGTAGCACGACAACGACCGGTGATGTGGAAGGTGAGGTGCTGAGTCAAAGCGATGTTGATGTTACAGCCGAACAATTACGGGCTGCCCTGCAGAAGTTTATCGGCGATGTCGAACAGGTGCCGCCCATGTATTCGGCGCTGAAGCATCAGGGCAAGGCGCTCTATGAATATGCGCGCGATGGTGTCGATGTTGCGCGTTCAGCGAGACAGGTGAAGATTTTCAGCATCGACTTGATCAGTTTCGATGCGCAATCGCATCGTTTCGAAGTGGATGTCGTCTGCAGCAAGGGCACCTATATCCGTACCTTGGCTGAGGATATAGGTCATGTACTCGGTTGCGGTGCCCATCTTGCAGGGCTGCGTCGCTTGAGCACGGCACACTTCAAGCTGGAAAATGCGTATACGCTGGAGCAGCTTGAAAAAATGACGCTGGAACAGCGTGATGACATTCTGTTGGGTGCGGATGCCGCTGTAGCGGACCTGCCGCAGGTGGAACTGGATGCTGACAGCACCTTTTATCTGCTGCGTGGGCAAAGTGTTTGGAAGTCCGGCATGAAGATCGACGGGCTGTTTCGTATTTATTCCGGGGATGGCCGTTTTCTCGGCCTGGGTGAGTTGGACCGGGACGGAAAGATCGCGCCGAAAAGATTGTTGGTGGTTCGAGATAAATCGTAATTTTAGTTAAATCATGTCGTAATTGCGCAATATGCGCTTGATAACTCGGCTCTTTTAGGGTTAAAATGCGCGGTTACTGCAGGTAAAGAATATCCAGGAGAAAACATGTCAATTACGACAGCAGAAAAAGCCCAGATTGTTGGCGAATATCAACAGGCAGCAAATGACACCGGTTCACCGGAAGTTCAGGTTGCTTTGCTCACCAAGCGTATCACTACGCTGACCGAGCATTTCAAAGTGAATGCCAAGGACCACCACTCACGTCGTGGTTTGCTGGCTATGGTAAGTCAGCGTCGTAAGCTGCTTGACTACCTGAAGCGCAAGAATGCTGATCGTTATCGTGCATTGATTGAGCGTTTGGGTCTGCGTAAATAATTCGAACTTCACAAGACCGTCGTTATTTTTGTGAATTGATATCAAGCCGAAAGCATCGCATCAACATACGTTGAGCGATGCTTTCGGCTTTTTTGTTGGACGGTATTTGAAAATACCTGCTTGCTGAGACCACTCTAGAACAGTAAGAGTGCATTGTGTAGATAGTAGAGAAGAGGATAGAAAATGTTTAATAAAGTGACGAAGACCATACAGTACGGTGCGCATGAGCTCACTCTGGAAACCGGCGAGATTGCTCGTCAGGCCGATGGCGCTGTGATGGTAAGTTATGGCGATACCGTTGTGCTGGTTACCGTAGTCGGTAAACGTGAAGTAAAAGCCGGTCAGGATTTCTTCCCGCTGACCGTGGATTATCAGGAAAAAACCTATGCTGCCGGCAAGATTCCCGGTGGCTTCTTCAAGCGCGAAGGTCGCCCATCTGAGAAAGAGATTTTGACTTCCCGTCTGATCGATCGCCCATTGCGTCCGCTGTTTCCGGAAGCCTTCTATAACGAAGTGCAGATCGTGGCGACTGTCATGTCTTCCGACCCTGAAATCGATTCCGACATTCCCGCCATTATCGGAGCTTCCGCTGCAATGGCCATTTCCGGTATCCCGTTCTATGGCCCGCTGGGCGCTGCCCGTGTCGGTTACCTGAACGGTGAATATGTGCTGAATCCAACCGCCAGCCAGATGAAGGACTCCGAACTGGATTTGGTTATCGCCGCAACCGACAAGGCTGTCATGATGGTGGAATCCGAAGCACGCGAACTGCCGGAAGACGTCATGCTGGGTTCCGTCGTTTTCGGCCATGAACAAATGCAGGCCGTGATCAATGCCATCAACGAACTGGCTGCAGAAGCCGGTAAGGAAGCATGGGACTGGACACCTCCGGAGCAGGATACTGCGCTGATTGAAAAAATGACCGCAATGGCCGCTTCTGATATCAACGAAGCCTTCAAAATCAAGGCTAAAAGCGAGCGTTCAGCTAAGCTGGATGAGATACGCAATCGCGTTTTTGCCGATCTGATCACGGAAGCAACTTCAACTGAAGAAGCCAACAAGATCAAGACGGAATTCTTCAATCTGGAGGCCAAGACGGTTCGTAGCCAGATCCTGAACGGTGAGCCACGGATCGACGGTCGCGACACCCGGACCGTACGTCCTATCAATATCCGTACCGGCGTACTGCCGCGCACTCACGGTTCCGCCCTGTTTACGCGCGGTGAAACGCAGGCGATCGTGGTAGCTACACTGGGTACTGGCCGTGATGAGCAGATCATCGATGCATTGCAAGGCGAGTATAAAGACCGCTTTATGCTGCATTACAACTTCCCGCCATACTGTACCGGTGAAACCGGTCGCGTCGGTACACCGAAGCGTCGTGAAATCGGTCACGGTCGTTTGGCCAAGCGTGCACTGGTGGCAGTGTTGCCCAGCCAGGAAGACTTTGGCTATACCTTCCGTCTGGTATCGGAAATCACTGAATCCAACGGTTCCAGCTCCATGGCATCCGTTTGCGGCGGTACTTTGGCCCTGATCGATGCCGGTGTGCCAATCAAGGCACCGGTCGCCGGTGTGGCTATGGGCCTGATCAAGGAGGGCAATCGTGTTGCCGTGCTGACCGATATCCTGGGTGATGAAGATCACCTCGGCGATATGGACTTCAAGGTGGCGGGTACTGAAGAAGGTGTGACTGCGCTGCAGATGGACATCAAGATTACCGGCATCACCAAGGAAATCATGCAGGTCGCTCTGGCGCAGGCCAAGGAAGGCCGCATGCATATCCTCGGCCTGATGAAGGAAGCGGTCGGTGACGGCAGCAAGGAGCTGTCGGCATTCGCACCGCGCATCATTACCATGAAGATCAATCCGGAAAAAATCCGTGACGTGATCGGCAAGGGCGGTGCCGTGATTCGTGCGCTGACCGAAGAAACCGGTGCGACCATCGATATCGAAGATGACGGCACCATCAAAATCGGTTGCGTCAGCGCCGAGGCTGGTGAAGAAGCGAAGAAGCGCATCGAAGCCATCACTGCAGAAGTTGAGATCGGCCAGAGTTATGAAGGCACGGTCATCAAGTTGCTGGATTTCGGCGCCATCGTTTCATTGCTGCCAGGCAAGGATGGTCTGCTGCATATCTCGCAAATCGCACACCAACGTGTGAACGCGGTTTCTGACTTCCTCAAGGAAGGCCAGGTTGTGAAGGTCAAGGTCGTGGAAGCTGACGAAAAGGGCCGTGTGCGCCTGAGTATGAAAGCACTGATCGACCCGCCTGTGGTTGAAGACAAGGCGGAAGCCGAGCAGCCGGCAGAGTAAGTGCTGGTTACAATAAAAAAGCCCGCATCTGCGGGCTTTTTTATTGGTATTGTGACTATATTGAATAAAGTCAGGAGCTGAATCAGTCAGGCCATGAATTACTTGGCTATTTGTTTTTAGCTCTAGCATAACGCGCTATGCGCATTAGCCTGCATTGAAAGCAGGTTGCTACTTGGCGACCTGTCTTTCCCTGATCTCGTCCAGCGTCTTGCAGTCGATGCACTGGGTAGCGGTAGGACGCGCTTCCAGGCGTCTGAGGCCAATTTCGACACCGCAGCTGTTGCAGTAGCCGTATTCGCCGGCATCAATCTTGTTCAGCGTGTCGTCGATTTTTTTGATCAGTTTGCGTTCGCGGTCGCGATTGCGCAGTTCCAGCGCCATGTCGGATTCCTGGCTTGCGCGATCGTTAGGGTCGGCAAACATGGTGACCTCGTCTTGCATGGTATGCACAGTGCGGTCGATATCGTCACTCAGCTCTGCTTTCCAGTCATTGAGAATCTGACGGAAGTGGTTGAGTTGCTTTTCATTCATGTACTCCTCACCGGCTTTCGGTTCGTACGGAGTAAAGTGTTTAGTGATTACGTCAGCCATTATGGTCTCGCGAGGCTGGAGCCTCGTTTTCGATAAAATCAGCGTTAACAGAAAAATAAAGCAGGCGCAAGTTTACTACGATTGGGAATAATGTCCAGCCTGTATTTTGCTCGCAACTTTACCTAAGATACTGATGATTCGCGCAAAGTCTGCGCCAGCAAGGTGTTTTCCATCAGGGTGGCGACAGTCATGGGGCCAACGCCGCCCGGGACGGGAGTAATCCAGCCGGCACGTTCCTTTGCAACGGCAAACTCCACGTCGCCGCATAAGCTGCCATCGGCCAGCCGGTTGATGCCGATATCAATGACGATAGCACCGGGTTTGATCCATTCACCCTTGATCAGGCCGGGTTTGCCGGCAGCTGCGACGACGATATCGGCGCGTGCGACGTTCGCTGCCAAATCCTTGGTGTGACGGTGGCAGCCGGTGACTGTGCAACCGGCCAGCAGGAGTTCCAGTACCATGGGGCGGCCGACATGATTCGACACGCCGACAACCACGGCGTCCATGCCCAGTGGTTTCAGCCCCTCGCTCTCCAGCAGCTTGATGACGCCGAAAGGCGTGCAGGAGCGTAATGTGGGTTGCCGTACGGCCAGTCTGCCGATGTTGTAGGGATGGAAGCCGTCGACATCCTTTTCGGCGCTGATGGCTTCGATGATGCGCTTCTCATCGATCTGTGGCGGCAGCGGTGCCTGCACCAGAATGCCGTCTATGGAAGTGTCAGCATTCAGTTCATCGATCAGTGCGAATAATTCGGCTTCCGTGGTGCTGGCAGGCAAGTCGTAAGAGATGGAACGTATTCCCACTTTTTCGCAGGCCAGCCGCTTGTTGCGTACATAGATTGCAGAGGCTGGGTCTGCCCCAATCAATATGACGGCAAGTGATGGAGCGCGCTTTCCCTGGGCGATGCGGCCATCGACTTGTGACTTCAATCGGGTGAGCATTTGTTCTGCGATGGCTTTGCCGTTGATGATTTGAGCTGACATATATTGAGCGTGTGCAAAAACCACTATTTTAGCAGGGTATGATAATTAAACCGACTATCTTGTAGATTAGAATTGACCTGAGGCTCGGATTCGGATATATTTCTCGCCCTCGGGGTGTAGCGTAGTCTGGTAGCGCGCCTGCTTTGGGAGCAGGATGTCGGGAGTTCGAATCTCTCCACCCCGACCAGATTTTTTGAAGTTAGTCTAGATTGCCCGACAATCTGCCCGTAGCTCAATCGGATAGAGCACCAGCCTTCTAAGCTGGGGGTTACAGGTTCGATTCCTGTCGGGCAGGCCAAGTTTCTGATATTCATCAGTTTCGATGGTGGCTGTAGCTC
>JAEWTK010000274.1 GCA_023459535.1 Pseudomonadota bacterium | reverse complement strand
ATGGTGTTCTCCTCAAGGTTTGCAAGGCATTGCAGCGGCTTGCCGATATTTGTTATTGACGGGAAAGACAGATATAAGTTCGTCAGTTCTGCATGAACCAACTACCTAAGTTTGAAATGATTTTAATCTTGTTTTGAGTGTTGTGTGCGACTTTGCACGCACACAACACTCAAATTCATGCTTTGCAGATTAGAACCGATAGCTGGCGTTCAGGCCGAGTAGCCAGTTGCGGGTGGGAGCAGCTTCGTAGTAGTTGCCGTTAGAGTCGCCAATACGAATCGAGCCGATATATTCCTTGTCGAAAACATTCTCGACCCGCAGAAATTCATTGAATTTCCATTTGCCGATGTTCTGATTGAAGCCGGCCCGCCAGGATGCAATGGCATAACCGTGAGCATTGCCCTGAGTCGGATCGAACGAGACATAACTCTTGCTGAAGGCGCGGCCTTCGATCGCGGTTGAGAAGCCGCTGGGGTCGTGCCTCCATGCCAGTTCGCCGAACATGGTGTGCTTGTAAACCCCGGGGATGTCGGTGCCGGCTTCTACATTATTGCCGCCGGAGAGGAAGTCCTTTGTGAATTCCGCATCCAGATAGGTATAGGCCAGATAGGCCGAGAGACCGTGGTCGAATTGACTGTCGATCGAGAGCTCAAAGCCCTTGCGCTCGCTTTCCTCAGCGTTTGTGTAAACGGTGCGGCCACCTGCAGATTCCTGGACCACGATTTCATCGTCCGTGTCGATTCTGAACAGTGCCGCATTGATGATCGTGGAATCGCCGGCCATCCATTTTGCACCGATTTCATATTGCTTGCTGGTCGCGGCTTTCAGGTTGGTGTTGAGCCCACCACCCGCGGTCGTGCTTTTGTAAGCGGCCTCGACAAATGTCGGGGTCTCGAAGCTTTCACCGGCATTTGCATAGAAATTGAGCGTATCGGTCGCCTTGAAGATGATGCCGGCGACCGGCGTGGTCTCGCTGTATGTCACCGAGCCGCTGTCGTCCAGATTCGTGCCGACGATGTATTTGTCGTCGGTCTCGAATTTGATCTTGCTATGACGCACGCCGACACTCAGGTTCCAGCGTGGATCAAGGTCGATCGAGCCTTGTGCATACTGGTCGAAGCTTCTGAGGCGATTCATTTCGTCGCGGCGCAGGTTGCCTTTCACGCCGCATGTGACAAATGCATTCGTGCACAAGGTAGAGGCGCCACTGGTCCGGATGTAGTTTTCGAAGCCCTTGCGCTCGTCGCTCATACGGTCGACGTTGGTGCCGATGGTGAAGTTATACGGTTTCTCTGCAATGCTGCCGGTATGCGTCCAGCGCAGGTCGATGCCGCCAAACGCACGATCGATTTGTTGTACGCCACCACCACTACTTGCCGCAATCTGGGCGCCGATCGGGACCGACTGATACTGCTCGTTGTCACGCTGACCGTAATAAGCCATGAAACGCAGGGAGTCGTTTTCTGTCAGCTGATGCTCAAGTGTCGCGCCCATGTGTTCCTGGCTTTTGCTGACTCGCGTGTTGAAATCCCTAGTGTTCTGTCCCACCTGCTTTCTGTCTTCGCGGTACAGATCTTTGTTCAGGCCTTGAGGGTCGTCGTTATCCGGCTGATCAAGCGCGGTGGCCACCACGGTCAGCTTGGTGTCCTCATTCAGTTGCATCTTGATTTTGGCGTGATAGGTGTCACGTCTGAATTCGGAATGGTCGCGATAGCCGTCCGACCTTACCGTGTTGGCGTTGACGACAATGTTGAAATCGTCGAAATCGCCACCATAGGTGACCGTTTCGCGGTGGGTGCCATAGCTACCGAAGCTAACGCCGCCATAGAGCATCGGGTCCTTGGGCCCATCTTCGGTGAAGATCTGAACCACGCCGCCGGAGGAGTTGCCGTAGAGTGCCGAGAATGGGCCGCGCAGATATTCCACGCGTTGGGCCGTGTCCAGGTTGAAGGTACCGGTCTGACCCTGGCCGTCCGGCATGGATAGCGGGATGCCATCCTGATAGAGGCGAACGCCACGTACGCCGAAGGCGGAGCGAGAGCCAAAACCCCGAATCTGAATACCCAGATCCTGCGCTGGATTGTTGCGGTTGTTGACGACGACACCGGGTACGCGTGCCGCGGATTCGGACAGGTTGACCTGTAACTGCCCCTCACGAATGGTTTCGCCGTCGACGGAGTCAATCGACATCGGCAGGTCGAAGCTGCTCTGTTCAATGCGGGTGCCGGTGACGACGACAGGTGCCAGCCGAAGGGCATTATGCAGTTCGAGTTCTTCTGCGCTGAACTGTGTTTCTGCGAATGCGGAAGAGGAAAAGCCGAGGCTGATGCAACCTGCCAGCAATAGTTGGCTGGGTAGGGCGCGGAATGTAAATGGATGGTTCATGATGGGTGATTTCTTGGTTTTTTTTAAGATGATTCGAACAATAGTCTTACTTGTGCAGAAAGAACATCAAGATTTTCATGATATTTGGTGGTGATTGACCTATATCAAAGCACGCCTTCCAGTACCTGCACTTGAACTGTCATGCCCGCCTCGACGTTGCCGACCGATTCTTCCAGCACGATGAAGCAGTTGGCTTCCGACATCGAGCGCAGGACGCCCGAACTCTGGTTGCTGGCCGGCCTGACCTTCCATTCGCCGTCCTCGTCCAGATACAGCGTGCCGCGCTGGAATTCGGTGCGCCCCGGCAATTTCTTGATGCGGCCGGTGCATGCCGCCTTCAGTAGCGGGGACGGCGCTGGTGCCGGCTGCCCCATCATGACCAGCAAGGCCTCGCGTACGAACTGGTAGAAGGTCACCATGACCGCGACCGGGTTGCCGGGCAGGCCGAAGTAATGGGCCTGGCCGACCCTGCCATAAGCCAGCGGCCGGCCCGGCTTCATGGCGATTTTCCAGAACACGACCTGGCCGAGTTTTTCCAGCAACTGCTTCATGAAATCGGCCTCACCGACCGAGACGCCGCCGCTGGTGAGGATGACATCGGCACAGTCGGCCGCCTCGATCAGGGCCTGTTCCAGCAATTGCGGATCATCGCGCACCACGCCCATGTCGATGACCTCGACGCCGAGGCGGGTCAGCATGCCGTAGAGGGTGTAGCGGTTGCTGTCATAGACCTGACCGGATTGCAGGGTCTGACCGACGCTGGCCAGTTCGTCGCCGGTCGAGAAGAACGCCACACGCAGTTTGCGGTAGACCCGGACTTCGCCGACCCCGAGCGAGGCGATGAGGCCGAGGTCGGCGGCGCGCATCAGATGACCGGCGGCAAGTACCACCTGGCCCTGCTGCAAATCCTCGCCGGCGAGGCGCACGTTCATGCCGCGTTGCGGGCCGTCGACGAAGCGGATGCTGTCGCCGTCGACGCTGACGCGCTCCTGTACCACGACGGTGTCGGCGCCTGCCGGCATGACGGCGCCGGTCATGATGCGTACACACTGGCCTGCCTTGAGGATGCCGGCAAAAGGCCTGCCGGCAAAGGCGGTGCCGACGACTCGCAGGCGGGTTTCGCCCGCAGCGGTCAAATCA
>JAEWTK010000273.1 GCA_023459535.1 Pseudomonadota bacterium | reverse complement strand
GTGTGGTCGCATATTCGCGGGCAAACCTGCGGATATCGCCGGCCGCTATGCCGGTAATCTTCTCGGCCCATTCCGGCGTACAGGTCTTGGCGCGCTCGGCCAGCTCCTTGTAGCCGACGGTGTAGTTATCAACATAATCCTGATCAACCAGACCTTCTTCAATAATGACGTGCATCATGGCCATCGCCAGTGCGCCATCGGTGCCCGGCTTGGGCGCAATGTGCCAGTCGGCTTCCTTGGCGGTTCTGGAGGCATAACTATCCACCACCACGACTTTGGCACCTTTCTTTTGCGCCTCCTTGACGATATGCCAGTGATGCAAATTGGTCGAAACCGAGTTGCAAGCCCAGATGATGATGTATTTGGAATGGATGAAACTTTCCGGGTCGACCCCGGCGGTCGGGCCTACCGTCAGCAACCAGGCCGTGCAGGAACCTTCGCCGCAGAATGTGCGTTCACATACCGTGGCACCCAGACGATTGAAAAAAGCGTCGCCGCCGTTCAAGCCATGTACCAGGCCCTGGTTGCCCAGATAACTGGCAGGCAGAATCGCTTGTGGTCCATGCTCTGCAATAAGCATCTGCCAACGGTCGACGATAGTATTCAGCGCCTCGTCCCAGCTGATGCGCTGAAATTGCTTGCTGCCCTTGGGGCCGACCCGTTTCATCGGGTAGAGCAGACGGTCCGGATGATAATGGCGCTTTTCGTAATCCTTCAGCTTGACGCACAGACCGCCGCGCGTCATCGGATGGTCGGGGTTGCCCTTGACCTCGATCAGCTTGCCCTGCCTGACCTTGAACACCATGGAACAGGTGTCCGGACAATCGTGCGGACAACCGCCGTAAAAGCTCTGAACGTCATCTACAAACTGATTCATACACTTCTCCTGTATCAAGCATTTTATGTAGTTATACAGGTCAGTATAGATGAGTTTTCATCAGATGCAACCAAAAAAAGAGGCCCGAAAAGGCCTCTTTCAACCAGGGTTTTATGACTTACACCCGCCGCCAGGTCGTGCCCTGCGGCGAGTCCTCGAGGACGACACCCTGATCAGACAACTCCTTGCGGATACGGTCGGCCTCGGTAAAATTCCTGTCTTTCTTGGCGCTCAAGCGCTGATATATCAGCTCCTCGATGCGCTCATTGGCGAGGGTGCCGCTTGCGTCGGTCGAATCATCTGCATAACTGCCACCAGCGTCCTGCATGAAAGCCAGCGGGTCACTCTCCAACAAACCCAGCAGGTTACCCAGCGCCTTGAGCAAGCCGGAGTTCTCTGCTGATTTGCTACGATTGGCCTCGTTCGCCAGCTCAAACAACACGGCAAAAGCTTCCGGCGTATTGAAATCATCGTCCAGCGCTTCCTTGAAGCGTTTGGCGTAAGGCGTTTGCCAGTCGATACTGACATCAACAGGCGGCACGTTCTTCAGTGCTGTATAGAGCCGCAACAGTGCTTGGTTCGCATCATTCAGGTGCTGGTCGGAATAATTCAGCGGACTGCGATATTGCGCGCGCAAAATGAAAAAACGTACGACTTCGGCTTTGTACTTCTTCAACACCTCACGAATGGTGAAGAAGTTGCCGAGCGATTTGGACATCTTTTCATCATCGACGCGGACAAATCCGTTATGCATCCAGTAATTGACGAAAGTGCAGTCATGCGCGCCTTCGGACTGGGCAATCTCGTTCTCGTGATGCGGGAACTGCAGGTCCTGACCGCCACCATGGATGTCGAAATGCTTGCCGAGATGATGCGCGCCCATGGCCGAGCATTCGATATGCCAGCCCGGACGGCCCTTGCCCCAAGGCGAGTCATAGCTCGGCTCGTTGGGTTTGGCCGCTTTCCACAGCACGAAATCCATGGGGTCGCGCTTGAAACTGTCCACCTCGACCCGCTCGCCGGCGCGCAAGTCTTCCAGTGACTTGCCGGAAAGCTTGCCGTAACCCTCGAAGCTGTTGACAGAATAAAACACATCGCCATTATCCGCCGGATAGGCATGACCCTTTTCTATCAATTGGCCGATCATGGTTACCATGTCATCAATATGCATGGTGGCGCGCGGTTCGATATCCGGCCTCAATACACCCAGTTTTTCGGCATCCTCATCCATGGCCCGGATGAACTCATCAGTCAGCGCTTGAATCGTAATGCCGCGTTCATTGGCACGATTGATGATCTTGTCATCAATGTCGGTAATGTTGCGCACGTAAGTAACATCAAAACCGGAGGCCCGCAGCCAGCGGTTGACCATATCGAACACCACCATCACACGCGCGTGGCCGAGATGACAATAATCGTAAACCGTCATGCCACAAACATACATGCTGACTTTGCCGGCAACGATCGGGACAAATGTCTGCTTTTCACGGGCGATGGAATTATAGATTTTGAGCATTTTTCTGGAGGTTTATCGCTGACAGAACTCTGAACGCATCGTCGCACTAAAATTCTGCTGCAAAATTAATCACTAAGAAATGTAATGAGCTATTGGAGGTTGATTGGGCTTGTTGTTAGAATTGCAACTTATTTGACTCGAAAAGTATATCACAATGCCATTAATCCGCGCCTTGCCTCGTGTTCTGTTACTGCTTGCCTCTGTCTTCGTTTTCGGCATCGCCCAGGCAGACGACTTGAAGGAGATTGCCAAGCTCGCCAATCAGGGCCAGCAGGCAGCTGCGCTTGACCGCGTGAATACTTACATCGCTTCCAACCCCAAGGATGTACAGGCGCAATTCATCAAGGGCGTCATTCTGGCCGAGCTGAATCGCCGCGACGAAGCCATCAAGATCTTTGCCGACATCACCAGCAAAAACCCCAATCTACCAGAGCCGCACAATAACCTGGCGGTTCTTTACGCAGAAAAGGGTGAATACGATCAGGCCCGAAAGGCGCTGGAAAGTGCCATCAAGACCCATCCCAGCTATGCCACTGCGCACGAAAACCTCGGCGACATCTATGCCAGAATGGCATCCGAAGCCTATGACAAGGCGCTGCAACTGGATAGCGGCAATACCCGCGCACAGAACAAGCTGGCACTGATCCGAGACCTGTTCTCCTCCACCAAAAAACCGGTCATGAGCGCGACACGTCCGGTAACCAAGGCCAGCGAGCCGACCAAGCTGGCGGATGCCAAACCGGCAGCTTCCAAACCAGCAGCGAAACCTGCACAAGCTGCGTCAGCGACCTCAACTGCATCGACACCTGCCGCTGCGGTTGACGCTAGCGAGGATATCAAGACGGCTGTTGCAAAATGGGCAAAGGCCTGGTCAGATCAGGATGTGGATGCCTATCTGGCCAGCTACAGCTCCAGCTTCAAGACACCCAAGGGTGAGAGCCGCAGCGCTTGGGAAAACTTGCGCCGCAGCCGCATTTCCACACCAAAGAGTATCAAGGTTGAAATCAGCGACCTCAACATCAGTATGGACAGCAATACACAGGCTCGCGTGACCTTCAAGCAAAACTATCGCGCATCACACCTGTCACAGCGCACAGGCAAAACCTTGGTCATGATCAACACCAACGGTCAGTGGTTGATTGAACAAGAAATAGCTCAACGTTGAATCCACTTAATTGAAACGTAATGCATAAACTCAAACTTGTATTACAGGTACTAATCATCAGCTGCTCGCTGTTGCCGTGGAACGCCACGGCAATCAACCGTAGCAGCTTCAGCGACTTCTTTTTCGGCAACTCCAACACTGGCAGCAGTACCAACAGGTTCAATCCGGCCAACATCGAACAACTGCTGATCAAGAGCCTGCTCGAAGTGACACAAGGGCAGCTGCAACAGGCACTGGAAACAACAGAAGAACTATTGAGCAAGGCGCCAAACTTCAAGCTGGCGCATCTGGTGCGCGGCGACCTGTTAATGGCCCGCGCCCAACAGATCAATACCTTCGGCAACTCGCCAGGCCAGCCTGAGGTGATCCAGGATTTCCAGAGCGAAGCACGCCTGCGTCTTGAGCATTATCTTGCACAGCAAAAACCCCGCGGCCTGCCGGAACCTCTTTGGCAGATCGACAAGAGCCATGAGCATGTCATCGTCGTCGATGCAGACAAATCCCGTCTTTATGTATACCGCAATGACAACGGCAAGCCCCTCTACGTTGCCGATCACTATGTGACACTGGGCAAGAACGGCAGCGACAAGTTCGTCGAGGGCGACAAGCGCACCCCAATAGGCGTCTATTTCGCAGGCACCAAGCTGACCAAGGAACTGCCGGACTTTTACGGTGGCATGGCCTTCCCGCTCAACTATCCAAACGAATGGGATCGTCATCAGGGCAAGAATGGCTACGGCATCTGGCTGCACGGCACCCCAAGCGACACCTACAGCAGACCTCCGCTGGCAAGCGACGGTTGCCTGGTGATGGCAAACCCCGAACTCAAAACTCTGGAACCCATCTTCAAGAGTGGCAAGACTTTGTTCGTCATCGCCAACAACCTGCAGTGGCTGGAGGAGAATCAGGTTTCACAGCACAAGGAATCACTGGCCAACGCACTGGAAACCTGGCGCAAGGATTGGGAGTCGCAGAATACCGAGCGTTATCTTGCCCACTATTCCAGGAACTTTTTCAGCAAGGACACGGATTACAACGCATGGGCGAATCACAAACGCCGGGTGCAGGCCAACAAACCGGATGTGCAAATCAAACTGTCGAACGTCAGCATGCTGCGCTACCCGAATAGTAAGCAGGAAATGGCTGTGGTCAATTTTGAGCAATCGTTCAAGAGCAACCATCTGGACAACAAGATGCGCAAACGCCAGTACTGGGTACTGGAAAACAACACCTGGAAGATCATGTACGAAGGTCCGGCCTGATCCTCCTGCCTGCAGTCTTACAACCCTCACTATTTAAGGAAACACTGTGGTAAAACTTCATACCAATTTCGGTACCATCACCATTGAACTCGATGCAGAAAAAGCGCCCATCACCACTGCCAATTTTCTGGAATACGTCAACAGCGGCTTTTACGCCAACACGATTTTCCACCGTGTGATCGACGGCTTCATGATCCAGGGCGGCGGTTTTGAACCGGGCATGACCCAAAAACCAACCAACGCCCCCATCAAGAACGAAGCCAATAACGGCCTCCGCAACAGCATCTACACCATCGCCATGGCTCGCACTCCCAACCCGGATTCGGCCAGCAGCCAGTTCTTCATCAACGTCAACGACAACGATTTCCTGAACTTCACCGCACCTACCGCACAAGGCTGGGGTTACTGCGTGTTCGGCAAGGTGATAGAAGGCACGGAAGTGGTCGACGCCATCAGAAAAGTGAAAACCGGCAACAAGGCCGGCCATCAGGATGTGCCGGTGGAAGACGTCATCATCGAACGCGCTGAAGTCGTCTGACCGCTTCTTCCATCAAAAGAACTCTTTAAATCATGCATACCAGCGGAAATGTAGATCGACACACGCTCTTCATTTCCGATTTGCATCTGTGCGCTTCCCGCCCGACCATCACCGAACAATTCGTCCGCTTCCTCGACACAACGGCGCGCCGTGCTGATGCGCTTTACATTCTTGGCGATCTTTTCGAGTATTGGGCGGGCGATGACGATCTGGCAGACGCGCACAGCCAAACCGTCATTCAGGCCTTGAACCGGCTTTCGGCGCATGGCGTATCCTGCCATCTGATACACGGTAACCGCGACTTTCTGCTAGGCAATGACTTCGCGCGGGCGGCAAACCTGCAGATTCTGCAGGACCCATCCATGCTCGAACTGCATGGGCATCGCGTCCTGCTAAGCCATGGCGATGCGCTCTGCACCGATGACCTCGCCTATCAGGAATTCCGCCGCCAGGTGCGCGACCCTGCCTGGCAAGCCCAATTCCTGGCCCAGCCCCTGCCTGCCAGAAAAGCCCAGATCGAAGTCTTGCGCATGCGTAGCGAGCAGGAGAAATCCGGCAAATCGGAACTCATCATGGATGTCAATCAGGATGCCGTCCTTGCCCTGCTCAGAACACACGACTATCCCGAGATATTCATCCACGGCCACACACATAGACCGGCCAGTCATGATATTGAGATCGACAGTCATCACATCGTGCGCTGGGTATTGGGCGATTGGTATGAGCAAGGAAGCTGTCTGCGTCTGGACGCTAATGGCTGCAAGGCCCTGCCACTTGCATAGGTTCCGGGCCGGCCCGCCATGAAAACCATCATCGTCTGCGTCAACCATCGCGCCAACCCCAACCAGCCGTCATGCGGCGCACGTGGCGGTATCGAACTCGCCGACCTGGTGGAAAAGGAAATCTCAAGACTTGGACTGAATATCCGCATGGAACGATTCAAATGTCTGGGGTTCTGTGACCGCGGCCCCAACCTCAAGATCGCCCCCGATGGCCGCTTCATTTACGGCGCCAAACCTGAAGATATCCCGCAGCTAATTCAGGAAATCGCCAATAAAGCTCAAGTCTGAATCCGGTTCATCCCGAACCGGCTGACAATGACTATGACTGTTGATTGATCCGATAGACCGAGTACGGGTCGTACCCGGGAATTTTCGTCTCATCCACCTCGTCGATCTGTTCCGGCTCGAGGAATTTCTCGGCATAGCGCAGATAGATCTTTTCGTGAATGAAGATATCGAACAGATCCGGGTCGATATGGTTGTCCAGTTTCATCTGACCGAGAATATGCAGCGACTCGGTCAGCGTCTTGGCTTTCTTGTATGGGCGATCACGCGAGGTTAGCGCTTCGAAGATATCGGCAATACCCATCACCCTCGCCGGAATCGACATCTGCTCTCGTGTCAGGCCGCGCGGATAGCCCTTGCCGTCCATGCGTTCATGATGTCCGCCGGCATACTCCGGCACCCGCTTCAGATCCTTCGGATAAGGCAACGATTCCAGCATATTGATGGTCACCACAATGTGGTTGTTGATGATGGCACGCTCTTCCGCGGTCAGTGTACCGCGCGAAATACTGAGGTTGTAGACCTCATCCTCGCTGAGGAACGGTACACGCTCGCCGGCCTTGTTGATCATGCTGTAGGCGGCAATATCCTTCACACGCTGCAAGTGCTCCTGTGCCATGAACTCACCACCCAGATTGGCGTTCTTCAGAAACTCGAAATCTGCATCCCACTGTTGCACCTGTTCCTTAAACCCGGCTTCCAGTGATGCGGCATCTGCTTCGTGCCCCGCTTTCAGGGCAGCGACCTGCTGGCGCAGCATGTTCGTTTCGTGCTGCTGCTTCAGAAGTTCGAAGCGCTGCTCGATCAGGTGGATACGGTCAAAAATGGTGGAAAGCTTGGTCGGCTTGTCCATCACCGATTCCGGCGTCGTCACCTTGCCACAGTCATGCAGCCAGGAGGCGATGCGCAGCTCGTAGATATCCTTCTCGTTCATGCTGAAAGTACTGAGCGGACCGCGATCCATTCTGGCGGCCGCCTGAGCCAGCATCATGGTCAGTTCCGGCACGCGACGGCAATGGCCGCCGGTATAAGGCGACTTTTCATCAATCGCATCTGCAATCAGCTCGATGAAGGCTTCGAAAAGATTCTTCAGGCCTTCGATCAGGTTGTGATTGGTCAGTGCCACCGCCGCCTGCGAGGCCAGCGATTCCACCAGCTGCTGATTCTCTGCCGAGAACGGGATGATCTCGCCGCTCGCCGGATCGATCGCGTTGATCAACTGCAGCACCCCGATGATCTCGTTCTCGTGATTCTTCATCGGTATGGTCAGAAAAGATTTGGAGCGATAGCCGGTCTGCTCGTCGAATTTACGGGTACCGGAAAAATCGAAGCCGATTTCCTCGTAGGCATCCTTGATATTGACCGTACAGTCATTGAGCACTGTATAGGCCGCCACCATATTCACGTTGGGGGCGCCGTTCTCCAGATAGAGGGGTAACGGCGGGAAGGGAATCACGACCCCGGTCGTGCCACCCATCGACACGCCCAGACTCTGATTGCGCATGATCTCGAACTTGAGACTGCGATCATCGGTCACGCTGTACAGCGTGCCACCATCGGCATTGGTGATCTCTTTTGCGCCCAGCAGGATGATTTCCATCAACCGTGCGGTATCCCGTTCGGCGGAAAGCGCAACGCCGATCGTATTGAGCCGGTCAAGCCGGCGCAGCAGCTCCTGCTGCTCAGTCATATGGCTGGATTCCTTGATCAGCATCTTTCAGTCACCGGCACTATCCGTCATGTCGACGAGAAGTAGAATTCCATCTTGATACCGGCGAGCTCCAGCACGTCATGATCATTCAGGGGGTGAGCTTGCGCGCCCACCGATGTGCCATTGACGCTGGGATAGTTCGCACCTTCCACATGCGTGATGAAATACCCCTGCGGGCGTTTGGTGATCACCGCCACCTGCACTCCTGGCTTGCCGAGCGTCGTCAACGCTTTGGTCAACACCAGCTCCTTGCCCTGGCTCGCCCCATTGAGCACCTGCAACTTGCCAACCGGACCCTGCGGTATCGCCCCGGGAGTCGGCTTGGGAGCTGCTGCAGCTTCCACCTTGACTGACTGTTCCAGCGCCATGGCGGCAGCTGGCGTACTTGCAGAAGGTTCGCTTGCTGCTGGCGCTACGGTCTTCATTGCCGACGGGCGAATAATCATGGTCTTCTCAAAATCATCCTGCCCGCCAGCATTAACGGCCGCCATTTCACCGACATACTTGAGTTGATACTTGCCCAGCTCGATGACATCGCCGTTCTGCAGGATATGCTTGGTAATCGGCTTGCCGTTTACCAGCGTACCGTTGGTGCTGCCTAGATCTTCCAGAAAGGCATCTTTGCCGATCGTGGTAATCGCCGCATGCTCACCGCTTACAGCCAGATTATCGATATGAATATCGTTGCCGGGGCGACGGCCTATGGTCATCCGCTCCTTGTCCAGCGCAATATCGCCGAGAAAAGCACCATCCAATGAATAAATGAGCTTAGCCATGTTTCACCTGTCATTTCAGCCAATTAAGAAAGTTGTCATACCAGCTATGCTCCGCCGCGAACGGCTTGAGTACTTTTGCCAGTATGACCGATATATTGTCCTTGCCGCCATTGTCATTTGCAATCTGCACCAGCTGACTGGCGGCCATTTCCAGATTCGATGACCATCCGGACAAAACCGCATGAATCTCCGTATCCTCGACCAGGTCGGTCAATCCATCCGAACAGAGCAGGTAGATATCCCCCACCTCAACATCGTGTTCGTGCACTTCCAGTTCGACCTCGGGGTCGATACCGACGGCACGCGTGACCAGATTCTTGTTGTTAGAGAGCTTCGCCTGCTCCGGTGTGATCAGTCCGGAACTGAGCTGTTCCTGTAACAGAGAATGATCCTCGGTCAGCTGCTCGAACCGGTCACCACGCAAACGGTACATGCGCGAGTCGCCAATGTGACCCACCAGCACCTTGTTGTTGGTAAACAGGGCTGTCACCAGTGTCGTCCCCATACCGGCGCACTGCGGCTGAGACTCCGACACGTTGAAAATCGAAGCGTTGGCCTTGGCCGCTGCATCCATCAGCAACATGGACTCTGCTTGCATGCCATTGACCGGATCAACTTGGCCGGGCTCCAGTTGTGCCATGGTCTCCTTGAGCTCGGCAAGCATGGTCAGAATCGCGATCTCGCTGGCAACTTCACCCGCCTTGTAGCCACCCATGCCATCCGCCAGCACCAACAGGCCGATCTCGATATCGCTGGCGATCGCATCTTCATTGTGATCCCTGCGCTGACCGACATCGCTCAACCTGGCGACTTCCAGCACCCCCGTCAAATCCATATCAGCCCGCCTGCTCCAGACAGCGTCGGATATCAGCGGCGATCTCGGCGCCACGCGCATAACGCTTCTCCATGTCTTTTTCCAGCATGCGGTCGATCACGTCCGACAGACATTGCGACACTGAGGAATTCAGCGTGCGGATATTGGCATGTGGCTCATTGGCGATCCTGAACATCAACGTTGCCATGGAATCGCCGGTAAACGGCAGCTGGCCGCTCGCCAGTTGGTAGAACATGACGCCCAGCGAGAACAGATCGGAACGGCCATCCACCTTCTTGCCGGCCAGTTGTTCAGGCGACATGTAACTGGGCGTCCCCAGCACCATGCCAGTCTTGGTCTTGGACGAATCCGTGATTCTGGCGATGCCGAAGTCTGTCACCTTGACATTGCCGGTATCCGGTTCATACATGATATTGGCCGGCTTGATATCTCGGTGCACCACATGATAGCCATGTGCATAATCCAGCGCCTCGGCGGTCTTTACGATGATATCGGCCACCTTGTCGAGCGGCAGCAGGTTATCCGGCTTGGTGTACGGCGTCAGATCCTTACCCTTGAGGAATTCCATGGCGATATAAGCCAAGTCATGCTCCTCACCGGCATCGTACATGGTGACGATATTCGGGTGATTCAACCGCCCCGCCGTTTCCGCCTCGCGGAAGAATCGGGCTTTCACCTCTTCCAGTTCATCGGGTTCGAATTCCTGCGCCAACGCCATGGTCTTGATCGCCACCACCCTGCCGATCTTCGGGTCCTTGCCCAGGTAAACAACACCCATGGCGCCCTTGCCCAGTTCCTTTTCCAGCTGATAGCGACCGAGCATTGGTTTTTCCACTGTGCCGTCTTCGAGGATCATGGTGCTGGCATTGCTGCGTCCGGCACCGCTACCGCCGAGAATAACCGTTTCCGCCATCGCACGCGAACGTGTCAGACGTTGCTCCAGATCCTTGTATTTCGGGTTGTAGTCCGCCATGTAGGCGAACACCGATTCGGCCTTGTTGAACTGGCGCTTGCGCTCAAAATCCAAACCCAGGTTGTAGAAGGCATCCATCAG
>JAEWTK010000272.1 GCA_023459535.1 Pseudomonadota bacterium | reverse complement strand
ATACAGGTCCTCTTCATTGGTATAGCGGCCACGGCCCACCTGCCAAAGGATGCGGGTAGCAATACGGCTTTCCAGGTTGGCCTGATAACAAACCGGCATATCGCCGCCGAAAGCGACCCCGCCATCGGTCGGCTGGATGTTCTTGGCGCCGAATTCGGCCAACTCGCTAATGAGCAAGGCCTCAAGGCCACGCGGGCAGGTTGCAAAAAATTGGTTCAAATGGCTTCTCTTTCATTAACGCCCAGAAACAGACGGTGGTTGCTGCAAGGGTTGCGATCGCGCAGGGATTCGACGAAATCCAGGAATTCTATCTGGTGTTCGGCCTCCAGCGCCTTGGCTCTTTCGCGCAGGCTGGCCCAGCGCAGATCGTCCGGCTCGCGCTTGAAGCCGAACACGAGGATATTACCGGGGCGGCCGGTCGCCAGCACCAGCACCCGTCCGTCAAAACTCTGCTCGATGCGCGACAGATAGAGATCGAAGCGCTTGTCGCTGCCCCACAGATTGGCGATCAGGATACCTTCATCCTTCAATGCTTGGACACAGCTATCGAAGAACATCTGCGTGCTAAGCTCATCCGGCAGGCCATCACTGCTGTAGGCATCAAGAAAAAGCACATCCGTCGTCTCCGGATGATTCCTGATGTATTCGGCGCCATCGCCTTCGATGACCTGCAGGTGTTCATCATCGTCCGGCAGGGCGAAGTGGCTGCGGGCGACGCGGATCACCTGCGGGTTGATTTCCACCACGCGCTGATGAATATGCGGCAGATGATGATGCATGAATCTGGCGACCGAAGCGCCGCCCAAGCCGACGCCGAGCATGGTTGCGGCTTTCGGCGCAAACAGCAGGAACATCATGACGCCGCGCGTATAGCGTAATTCCAGTGACGTCGGGTCGCTCAAGCGCATGGCGCTCTGTATCGTATCGTTGCCCAGATGCAGATAGCGCACGCCGTCGCTCTCGCTGACATCGACGCTGCCTTCATCCGCAAATTTCCGGTGTATGCTGCGCGCAATTCTGTGACCTATGCGGAACATGACTAGACTTCCTCCTCAAGTGCTTCCGTAATCTGCGGAGTGGCCTCTGCTTCCACTTGCAGGAAGCGGGTATCGAGTTCCATCAGCAAGGTATCCACACGCTTGATCTGCAGCCGGACGCGACTACCGACCGGCAATTCCGGCAGACTGTAAACCTTGGTGATGTAAGGCACGATATCCAGCCGCACCAGATTCTCGCGCCAGACGGTCGCGCTGACCTCCTCCAGCTTTTCCTGAATCAGGTATTGCAGACACCAGTACCGTTCCATGCGGGTCTGGAATTCATTGTAGGCATTGTAGGTAAGGTCGAACTGACGCATGACATCCGTCAACAGACTGGCCGGCTGCGCCTTTTCGGGTTCCTGCAAGATAGCGATCAGCTGGCGTTGATTGATCAAATCGACTGCGCGGCGCAATGGCGAGGTACACCAGGTGTACTGTTTGACGCCCAGCCCCTGATGCGGCTCCGGCTTGACCGTCATATAGACCTTGCCGCTGTTCTGCGCACGGTAGATGCCGGACACCAGATGTTCCGCTAGCATGCCGCCCCAGTGCGAATTGGCTTCAATCATCAGCTCCGCCACCAGTTTGTCCAGCGGCGAACCACGCTGACGATTGACGATGCGGACGATGCCGTCTTCCACATAGAAGTTGTAGTCGATCTGCGGTGCGCGGTTAGGGTCATATTTGCCACGCGCCTTTTCCAGCGATTCCGCCAGGCGGAACAGCGTCATCAGCCTGGACCAGTATGGATGGCCGCTATCGCTTTCCAGCGTGTTCTCGTTGAAATAGGGGTCCAGGGTATCGTGGCGCAGGTTCTCTGCGATATGAACCAGCTCCAACCGGGTCGTGCGCTGAGAAATGGTCAGGTCAGGCGCCACCTCCAGATAAAGCGACAGCGCTGGCCGCCATTCACCGGCATTCAAGCTGAAAGGCACGATGGCCTGCTCGGGCAGCATGGTGATCTTGTGGCCCGGCATGTAGACAGTGGACAAACGATGCAGCGCCACCTGATCCAGCACGCTGTCCGGCGTGATACCGGTTGCCGGCGCCGCAATATGGATGCCGACCAGGGTATTGCCGTTATCCAGCGTCTGCAGCGAAAACGCATCGTCAATCTCGGTGGTTGTGCTGTCGTCAATACTGAAGGCTGCCACATCGGCTTTGGGCAGATCAGCTGGGGCCACCGGCACTTCGAATTCAGGGAAATCCGAGCCTTTGGGGAAATATTCACGCAGGAATGCACCCAGATGGTAATCATGAATGGACGGGATCGCCCCGCAATCGGCCAGTAATCTGATGTGATTCAGGTTAAGCTCGCTAGCCGCCTGTTCCAGCGTTTTCCACTCGGGTGAATTCTTGTCCGGGGCATAGAGCAACGCCTCGATCTTGTCGCCGAACTCCTCGGGCAACTCATGATTCTTCAATTGCCCGACCCAGACCGCCATGCGTTCTGCCAGCAAGCGCTTGCGCTCCAGCGCGGCCAGTGCCGCCTTGAGTGTTTCCGCCGGGGCTGCCTTGTAACGGCCCTTGCCCTTGCGATAGAAGTAAACCGGCGCGCCATGCAGACTGAGAGCGACCGCAGCAGCCTCCGTCGGCGTCGGTTTGCGGCCGTAGTAATCAGCCGCCAGGTCTTCAAAACCAAACTCCGGCTCGGCACAGCATTCCCAGAGGAAATTGATATCCAGCGTGTCGGATTCCGCCTGCGCGGCCTCCATGAAACCGGCCATGGCGGATTCAAAACGCAGCAGTACATTGGCAGTCTTGATTTTTGAGCGCTTGCCGCTCTGGGATTCGACTTGTAGCGAACCCGGGTTCTCGGACATCACCGAAGCCACCTTGAAATGCCCGTCTTCTTCGTAAAATACATTCATTAAATTGTTTTAGCAGTTGACGTAACCTGCACCTAACCTTTATTTTCCAAACCATGATGACTGCAAACCAAATTATACAGGAGGCCGGCCTGAGACCGACGGCAAACCGTCTCGCCGTGCTGGATGCCCTGTTGCAATCAGACAATCCGCTGACGCACCAGGAACTGCTGGGCCTGCTATCCGCCTCCCACGATTTTGACCGTGTGACGCTCTACCGTGTGCTGGACTGGCTGCTGGCCAATGACATCGTGCACAAGGTCGCCGGCGACAACCGCGCATGGCGCTTTCAGCTCAATGCAACAAATACCAGCCACCGGCATGCGCATTTCGAATGCACGCATTGCGGAAAAATCTACTGTCTGGACGATGTTTCCCCAAATATTCCGAAACTGCCAAGGGGTTTTCAGGCAGAATCGATCGAACTCAAAATCAAGGGCCGTTGCGGCCAATGCAACGCCTAGCCTGCCTCACTCACGAACCGGACTTTCATGGATAAACGCATTCCCGTCACCCTGCTCACTGGCTTTCTCGGTAGCGGCAAAACCACTCTGCTGAGCAAACTGCTCAGCCATCCGGATATGAAAGACACGGCCGTCATCATCAACGAATTGGGCGAGGCCGGTCTGGATCACATTTTGGCCCGTACGGTTGAAAGCCAGCACATTGCCGACAACACCGTACTGCTGGAATCCGGCTGCCTGTGCTGCACGCTGACCAACGAGATGGCAGACACCCTGCGCGACCTGTTCTTCAAGCGTGCGTTGAACGCCATCCCCCAATTCGAGCGACTGGTCATCGAAACCACCGGCATGGCCGACCCAGGCCCCATCATGGGCAGCCTGATGAATGAACCCGTGATTAACTCGACTTACAGACTGGACGCCGTTGTCGTGACCATCGACAGCGTTTATGGCCTGCAGCAAATCGAAGAACATATCGAGGCTCGCAAACAAGCTGCGGTTGCCGACGTGTTGCTGCTAACCAAAACCGATCTGGCCTCGCAAGAAGAACTGGATGCGCTGACGGAAAAGCTGGAAGCGCTCAACCCGGGGGCCAGCGTATATCGCATCAGCCATGGCGCCATTGACCCGCAGGCCATCATCAATGTCGGTCTGTTCGATCCGCTAACAAAAAAAGCGCAGCCAAAACGCTGGCTGCGCGAGGTGAGGAGGCCTGCAATTGGGGTGAACAACGGCCTGCTCAAGCACACTCATGACAACGAAATTTCCAGTTTTACCGTCACGCTTCCCAAACCCTTGACCTGGGAACAGCTTGAACCGGTACTGTCCTGGCTTTGCAACACTTTCGCCGAAAGCCTGCTACGCATGAAAGGCATCATCCACGCGGAAAACCTGCCGGCACCTCTGGCGATTCACGCGGTACAACAGACGCTCTATCCACCTACTCTACTCACTGGATGGGACGAGGATGAACCGATCTCCCGCATCGTCCTGATCGGCAAGGATCTTGACGAAGCGCTTATCCGCAAGGCGCTGACGCAGATTTAATGGAAAATCGCCACGGTCGCTATTGAACCGCGATGGAACGGCGTCTGGAGCTTTCAGCCTTGGGCAGCTTGATCTCAAGGACGCCATCCCTCAACGAAGCGACCGATTTCGATGCATCGACGCTACCGGGCAATGTCACAGAGCGGGCAAAGGAGGAACGCGAGATCTCGCGTCGATGATAATTTCCCTTATCATCCTTCTTCTCTTTTTGCGTCTCACCCTTGATGGTCAATAGATTATCTGTCAGGGAAATACTGACATCCTTCTTGTCGATACCAGGAATTTCCGCCCTGACCACAATCTCGCTGTCCTGATCAACCACATCCAGATTCGGCATGCGCTGCCGCTCGAAATCAACCAGGGTATCGAACGCAGGAAAATCACTGCGGCCCCAGAAAGAAGGCCAGTTGCGATTGAAAAACCGCTCAAAGGCACGCTCCATCTCGTTGAGCGGATGAAATACGGAAGCCGGACTCTTGTTTTCACTGGTGTTTACCGGCACATTCACAGGTTTTTCCTTGGCCATGATTTACACCTGTCTGTAATAAATCCGAATGACCGGCCGAATCGGTTCACTTCACACTGAA
>JAEWTK010000271.1 GCA_023459535.1 Pseudomonadota bacterium | reverse complement strand
TGCTGATGGTGTGGCTAGGCTGGTGGCTGTTTAACGCCTGAAAGCTGTTGCCAGTGCGGTCGTTTCATTGAGGGCAACTATTTTTCTGCAGGTGGCATCTTGCGTTGCGTCAGCAGATCCATGAAATCCCCGGGAACCGGAAAGACGATGGTGTTGCTTCTGTCGGTGGCGATGCCGGTCAGGGTCTGCAGATAGCGCAATTGCATGGCCTGCGGTTTGCCGGCCAGTATTTCGGCGGCTGCCAGCAATTTCTCGGACGCCTGCAACTCACCCTCGGCATGAATTACCTTGGCGCGTCTTTCGCGTTCTGCTTCCGCCTGTTTGGCAATCGCACGCACCATGGATTCGTCGATGTCCACATGCTTGATTTCGACATTGGAGACTTTGATGCCCCAGGTGTCGGTCTGTGCATCCAGCGCCTGCTGGATATCGAAGTTGAGTGTCTCGCGTTCGGCCAGCATTTCATCCAGTTCATGCTTGCCCAGCACTGAACGGAGGGTGGTCTGCGACAACTGGCTCGTGGCATTCATGTAGTTTTCCACCTGCAGGATGGCCCTGGCCGGATCCACAACGCGGAAATAGACCACGGCATTCACCTTTACCGAAACGTTATCGCGTGAAATCACGTCCTGACTGGGCACGTCGAAGACGACCGTACGCAAATCGACCCGCACCATCTGCTGGATGCCCGGAATCACGATGATCAGGCCTGGGCCCTTGACTTTCCAGAAGCGTCCCAGCATGAACACCACGCCGCGCTCATATTCACGCAGAATACGGAAGGTCGATGCGACCAGCGTCAATATCAGTACGAGAGCTGTCAAACCGCCTAATTCAAACATGATTATTCTCCTGATTCTCGTTAATCGGTTCTACTTCCAATACCAGATCCTGCCGCGCGGTCACTTTGATTTTCATGCCGGGGCTGAGCGGCTCATGGCTATGTACGCGCCACAGTTCGCTATGCACGCGTGCCCAGATTTCATGGTCCTTGACTTCCAGTATCTCGCCTTCGGCACCGATCATCTGCTCTGCGCCGGTGATCACCGGACGCTTGCGCGCGCGCAGGGCGAGGCCGACCACCATGAAGGAAAATGCGGCAGTGGTTGCTGCCACCGGGGCGATCAGTGCCCAGGAGATGCCGTAGCCCGGGATATCGGTATCGATCAGCATGATGGAGCCGATGATGAAGGCGGCCAGCCCGCCCAGTCCTAGCGCGCCGAAACTTGGCGCCACTGCCTCGGCTATCATGAGGATGACCCCGAGGATGATCAACGCCAGTCCGACATAGCTGATCGGCATCAATTGCAGTGCGAACAGTGCCAGTAGCAGGCAGATGCTGCCGATGACGCCAGGAAACAACATGCCCGGATTGGAAAACTCATAGATGATGCCGTAGATACCGAGCAGGAGCAGGATATAGGCGAAGCCCGGATTGCCGATGACGGCCAGTAGTTCGGTGCGCCAGTCGGGTTCGATGCGGACCACATTGAGATCCCGCGTATCCAGCGTGATTTCGCCGCTGACCACTTTCACCGTGCGGCCATCGATTTGCCGCAACAGGTCGTTAATGTCGCTGGCGATGACATCGATCACATTGGCCTTGAGTGCTGCCTCTGCCGACAGGCTCACCGCCTCGCGTACGGCGCTCTCCGCCCAGTCGGCATTGCGTCCGCGCAGTTCTGCCAGGCTGCGGATGTAGGCGGCGGCATCGTGCACGGCCTTTCTTGTTTTGGCGTCCTGCATGGCCTGGCTGTCGGTAGTTTCTTCACCTTCGGCGGCCGTTTTCGGGTCTTTGGGCAGCGCAGGTTTCTCGGTGCCGCCCGAGGGCGCCAGTTCCACAGGGGTTGCCGCGCCGAGGTTGGTGGCCGGTGCCATGGCGGCAATATGGCTGGCATAGAGGATATAGGTGCCGGCACTGGCGGCGCGCGCACCGTCCGGCGCTACGTAGGTGACGACTGGAACCGGGGAGGCGAGGATGGCCTTGATGATGTCACGCATGGAAGTGTCAAGGCCGCCCGGCGTATCCATCTCGATGATGATCAGTTTTGCCTCGGCGTCCGCCGATTTGGCGATGCCACGCAGCAGGTAATCGGCGCTGGCCGGGCTGATGGCACCCTTGACGCTCAGTACATGAACGTCAGCCGCCTGTGCGGAGAAAGAGAACGAAAACAGCAGTAGCAGCCATGCCAGTTTCTTCATGTATCAAGTCCTCTCTGCTGAACCAGTGTCCAGCGTGATCCTGAAACATTTGCAAACCAGGTTACATCATATGCCCATTCTGCCTGAGTGCAAAAAGCCGGGTTCAGGTATCCCGGCCGCCTTGCGGCATATTGACGCCGATGGCTAGCTGGCGCATGTCATGACCCGTCGGGTTCTGGTAGACGCGCAGCCCGAACTCGGGAAGTACGGCGAAAATGTGATCGAAAATATCGGACTGAATGCCTTCATACACCTGCCAGTCGGTGTCGTTGGCGAAGGCGTAGACCTCGAGTGGAATGCCGTTTTCGCCCGGATCGAGTTGCCGCACCATCTGCATCAGTCCCTTGTGGATGTTGCTGTTGGCCTTGAGGTAGGCCGTCAGGTAGGCGCGGAACACCCCGAGATTGGTCAGCCTGCGGCCGTTGGCAGGCGAAGATGGATCGACGTTTTTTGCCCGATTGTCTTCGGCAATCTCCTTCAGCTTG
>JAEWTK010000270.1 GCA_023459535.1 Pseudomonadota bacterium | reverse complement strand
CTACCCTTCTTCACGAACTCGATGGCTTTTTCCTGCATACCTTTTTCCAGCGCCTCTTTTTCATCGACGCCGAGCTTGTCCGCATAATCCCGCACGTCCTGCGTGATCTTCATGGAGCAGAAGTGCGGGCCGCACATGGAGCAGAAGTGGGCCTGCTTAGCACCTTCCTGCGGCAGGGTCTCGTCATGGAATTCCTTGGCCTTTTCCGGATCGAGGCCGAGATTGAACTGGTCTTCCCATCTAAATTCGAATCTTGCCTTGGACAGCGCGTTGTCGCGGATCTGCGCGCCGGGGTGGCCCTTTGCGAGGTCGGCGGCGTGCGCGGCAATCTTGTAGGTGATGATGCCGACACGCACATCTTCCTTGTCCGGCAGGCCCAAGTGTTCCTTCGGCGTCACGTAGCACAGCATGGCGCAACCGTACCAGCCGATCATGGCGGCGCCGATGCCGGAAGTGATGTGGTCGTAGCCGGGGGCGATGTCGGTGGTCAGCGGGCCAAGGGTGTAGAACGGGGCTTCGCCGCAATGCTCCAGTTGCAGGTCCATGTTCTCCTTGATCATGTGCATCGGCACATGGCCGGGACCTTCGATCATGCATTGCACGTCATGCTTCCAGGCGATCTGGGTCAGTTCGCCCAGCGTCTTCAACTCGGCGAATTGCGCCTCGTCGTTGGCATCGTAAATCGAGCCCGGACGCAGCCCATCACCCAGGCTGAAGCTGACGTCGTACTGCTTCATGATCTCGCAGATGTCCTCAAAATGCTCATAGAGGAAGGATTCCTTGTGGTGCGCCAGACACCACTTGGCCATGATGGAACCGCCGCGCGAGACGATACCGGTCATGCGCTTGGCGGTCATCGGGATGTAGGCCAGACGCACGCCGGCATGGATGGTGAAGTAGTCCACACCCTGCTCGGCCTGTTCGATCAGGGTATCGCGGAAAATCTCCCAGGTCAGGTCTTCGGCCTTGCCGTCGACCTTTTCCAACGCCTGATAGATAGGCACGGTGCCGATCGGTACGGGAGAATTACGGATGATCCACTCGCGGGTTTCGTGAATATTCTTGCCGGTGGACAGGTCCATCACGGTGTCGCCGCCCCAACGGGTACCCCACACCATCTTCTCGACTTCTTCGCTGATGGAAGAACCGAGCGCGGAGTTACCGATGTTGGCGTTGATCTTGACGAGGAAGTTGCGGCCGATGATCATCGGCTCGATTTCCGGGTGGTTGATGTTGGCGGGGATGATGGCGCGGCCGCGAGCAACCTCGTCGCGTACGAATTCCGGTGTAATCACTTTAGGGATGCTGGCACCGAAATCCTGACCCGGATGCTGCGTCTGCAGCAGCTCGCTCATGTTTTCGCGGCGCTGGTTCTCGCGAATCGCGATGAATTCCATTTCGGGGGTGATGATGCCTTTGCGCGCATAGTGCATCTGCGAAACGTTCATGCCTGCCTTGGCACGCAATGGCTTGCGGTGCAGGTTGAACCGCATGTCGGACAGTTCCGGGTCGGTCAGGCGCTGCTGGCCGAAGGTTGAAGTCGGACCATCCAGCTGCTCGGTGTCACCACGCTCGGCGATCCAGCCGGCACGCAGTGCCGGCAAGCCGTTGCGGATGTCGATCTTGACGCTTGGGTCGGTGTACGGGCCGGAGGTGTCATAAACCACGACTGGCGGGTTCTTTTCGGCGCCGAAGGCGGACGGTGTATCGGACAGGCTGATCTCGCGGAACGGCACGCGGATATCCGGGCGTGAGCCTTCTACATAGATCTTGCGGGACTTGGCGAAAGGCTGCGTGGTGCCGGCATCGACTTCGGCCGTTTCGTTGAGAAATTTGGTGAGATTTTTGTCGCTTGCGTTCACGATGGTGCTCCAGGTTCATTTACGTAAGGAGCACAGTGAATCTGCATTCCCTACAAGTTTGATAATAGGGAAGCGTTAAAACTGCTTCCACTATTCAATAATTGGTAGGGAAGCGTTAAAACTGCTTCCCTACGGCGGCATTACCCGCATCAGGTTCAAAGGGTGTTTCTCACTGCAAAACAGATATTTTGCAGACCCCCAGCAATGGGCCGAAGTTACGCGAAAGTGGCCTGAAATGCAAGTAAAAGCTGCGTTCCAGCCGCCGGCAAAACCCTTCAATAGTCATGGATTTAAAGGCGAAGGCATAAGAAAACCAAGCCAGCCACAGAGGTCACAGAGAACACAGAGGAAAAGCAAATGCATGCCCATGTCGAAGCAACCGTGCGGCTGGTACCGCGCACCCGTTCAACGATGGGTTTTCTCTGTGAACTCTGTGTCCTCTGTGGCTAAACCTTTTAACGTAACTTCCTTACTCAGGCGAATCCCCGGTAATCGGCCCGGCGCTGATGACCGGCGAAAGAAAGTAATGCAACCCGGCCCTTGGGTATTCCTGCCGCAGGTCTTGCAAAAGCCTTTCCAATCCGGAAACTTCACCATGCACCATGAACTGCGTGCGTTTCTGCCGGCCCTGCACCTGCTCAGCCACACTCATGGCCGAGACACCGGAACCATGGCCATAGACCTGCATGCTGGTAAATCCCTGCACATGGTCCTGCTCCAGCAGCCAATCGACCAGGGATTCCTCCAGCTCAGGCGATGCGATCAGGGTTAATAAAGCTTGTTGCATATCAGGACCTCCCGAAACGACGATAGAGTATGGGCAGCAAGATCAGCGTTAGCAGCGTCGAGGTCACCAGACCACCGATGACGACGATGGCCAATGGCCGCTGAATCTCCGAGCCGGGGCCGGTAGCGAACACCAACGGCACCAGGCCGAAAGCAGCGATAAAGGCCGTCATCAGTACGGGCCGCAAACGTCTTTTTGCACCTTCGATGACCACATCCGTCAGCACCATGCCACTGGCTGCCAGCTGGTTGAAATAGGTCACCATGACCACGCCATTCAAGACGGCGATCCCCAGCAGCGCAATGAAACCGACCGATGCCGGCACGGACAGATACTCACCCGACAACCACAAGGCAAACACGCCGCCTATCATGGCAAACGGGATGTTAGAGAGGATCAAGACAGACTGTCCGGCCGAACCGAAGGTGGCGAACAGCAGCAGAAAGATCAGACCGAGCGCCACCGGCACCACCATGGAAAGCCTTGCCGCCGCCCGTTGCTGGTTCTCGAACTGGCCGCCCCAGAGGATCGAATAGCCTTCAGGCAATTCCACCTCGCTGGCTATTTTGGCTTTCGCTTCTTCCACATAACCGACCAGATCGCGGTCGCGCACATTGGCTGTCACTACGACCATCCGTGCGCCGCGTTGGCGATCGACCTTCACCGGCCCTTCGACCCGCACCAGTTTGGCCACCGTCGACAAGGGCACATTGCTGCCGTCCGGCAGGGTCAGCAACAAGTTGGCGAATTCCGCCGGCGATTTCCGCAGTTCCTCATTGCCACGAATCATCAATGGCGTGCGACGCTGGCCTTCCTGCACGATATCGAGCACCTTGCCTTCCAGTTGCATCCTGAGGATGGACTCGACCTCCGCGATGGTGAAACCAAGGCGGCCGGCAGCCATGCGGTCGATCTCGACCTGCAGATACTGGATACCGCTGTTCTGCGGCGTATAGACATCCTCACTGCCTTCGATACTCTGCAGTACCGCGACCATCTGCTCGGCCTTTTCCGCCAGCACATCCAGATCGGTGCCGAACAGCTTGATGGCAAGATCGCCACGCACGCCGAGGATCATCTCGTTGACGCGCATGTCGATCGGCTGCGTGAAACTGTAGGCGATGCCTGGCATCTGCTCCATCACCTCGCGCAGATGGTCGATCAGGCTCTCCTTGGTCTTCATGCGCCACTCGGACTGCGGTTTCAGCACAAGGAAATTGTCGGTCTGGTTGAGTCCCATCGGGTCCAGCCCCAGTTCGTCCGACCCCACGCGTGAATAAATACCCTGTACCTCCGGTACCTTTTCCATGATCGCGCGCTGGATCATCAGGTCGGTCTCCACGCTCTGCTGCAGATTGACCGAGGGCAGCTTCTCGACGCCGATAATGATGTCACCTTCATCCATGGTCGGCATGAAGGTCTTGCCGATCTGCAGGTAGACCAGCGCCGTCAGCGCCAGCGCCGCCAGTGCGCAGCCGATGACGATGCGGCTGTGCGCCAGCGCCCAGTGTAGCGCGGGCAGATAGGCCGCCTGTGCCTTGCGCACCAGCCACGGCTCCTCATGCGAGACTTTTTTCAGCAAGAAGGACGCCAATACCGGAATCACCGTCAGCGACAGCAGCAACGAACCGCCGAGGGCAAAGACAATGGTCAGCGCCACCGGCGAGAACAACTTGCCTTCCAGACCCTGCAAAGTCAGCAGCGGCAGGAAGACAATGATGATGATCATGATGCCGGAGGCCATGGGCACGCTGACTTCACGCACGGCGCGGTAGATCAGGTGCAGGCGCGGCAGGTTCTCGGCACGTTTGCTGTCGGCCAGATGGGAAACGATGTTCTCAACCACCACCACCGCCGCATCAACCAGCATGCCGATGGCGATCGCCAGTCCGCCGAGGCTCATCAAGTTGGCGGAAATGCCGAACTGTCGCATCAGGATAAAGGTAATCAGTGCCGCCAGCGGCAGCACCAGCGCCACGGTGAGCGCAGCACGCAGGTTGCCAAGGAACAGCACGAGCAGGATCAGCACCAGTACGATGGCCTCGATCAGCGCCTTCGATACGGTGTTGATCGCACGCTCGACCAAGCTGCCGCGGTCGTAGAACACATTGATTGAAACGCTTTGCGGCAGCGTCGGCCCGATCTCGGCCAACTTGTCCTTGACGCCCTGCACCAGCAACTGGGCATTGGCTCCGCGCAAGCCCAGCACCAGCCCTTCCACCGCCTCGCCCTTGCCGTTGCTGGTGACGGCGCCATAACGGGTCAACTCGCCTATCTTCACTTCTGCCACGTCCATGATGCGCAATGGCGCGCCTTGTTCGCTACGAATGACCGTATTGGCGACATCCTCCAGCGTGACAAAACGGCCTTCGGATCGCACCAGCAGAGATTCTTCGCCATCATCCAGACGGCCGGCGCCATCGTTGCTGTTGTTCTGCGTCAGCGCGGCCTGCAGATCCTGCAAGGTCACGGATCTGGCGTACATACGGGCATTGTCCGGAATCACCTCGAAGGTACGCACCAGCCCGCCCAGCGCATTGACGTCTGCCACCCCCGGCACGGTGCGCAGTTGCGGCCGGATGACCCAGTCCAGCAGGCTGCGTTTCTCCTGCAGACTGAGCTCATCGCTCTCGATGGTGAACATGAACATCTCGCCCAGCGGCGTGGTCATTGGCGCCATGCCGCCGGAGATATCGGCCGGCAGGCTGTCCCAGACACCGCTCAGGCGTTCAGCCACCTGCTGGCGGGCCCAGTAGATGTCGGTGCCTTCAGCGAAATCGACCGTGATGTCGGTCATCGCGTATTTGGCGACGGAGCGCAGCATGGTCTGCCGCGGCAAGCCCAGCATCTCCACCTCGATCAGCGAGGTGATGCGGCTTTCCACTTCTTCCGGCGTCATGCCCGGCGCCTTGATGATGATCTTGACCTGGGTGGTGGAAACATCGGGGAAGGCATCGATCGGCAGGGCGCGGAACGAAACAATACCAAGACCCAATAGCAGCGCTGTCACCACCAGCATCAATAGCCGCTGGGTCAACGCGAATTGTATGAGGCGAGCCAGCATCATTCGTCTCCCACGCCCAGCCACTTGCCCTTGATGGCAGCAGTGCCTGCGACGGCGACCTTTTCATCACCGTTCAACCCGGCCCTGATCGACACCATGCCGGCCTTCTCGCCGAGCAACTCGACCACCGTGGCAACAAAACCCTGCGGGTCCTGCACAAAAATGTAGTACTCGGCGCCACTTCTGACCACGGCCGACTTGGGCAGGACAAAGGACTGATGGCCGTTTGCCGCAACGCCTTCCGGCACAATCTCGACTTCCACATACTGCCCCGGTATCAGCCTGTCAGCTCCCGCAATCACTTCTGCACGCAATTGCAGGGTCTGGTCATTGCGATTAACGCTGCGAATGATACTGACCAGCTTGCCTTCGACCCCGGTCTGCGGCAGCTTTACCTGTAACCCCGGCCGCAGCGTATCGAACAGCGCCAGTGGTGCCCGGATCTCCACCCAGAGCGGG
>JAEWTK010000269.1 GCA_023459535.1 Pseudomonadota bacterium | reverse complement strand
CAACAAGATCGTCTGGAACTCGACCGTCGCGCCGGACGACATCGTCGTCGTTGACCGCAACTGCCACAAGTCGGTCCTGCATTCCATCATCATGACCGGTGCGATCCCGGTCTTCCTGATGCCGACCCGCAACCACTTCGGGATCATCGGCCCGATTCCGAAAGAGGAATTCGCCTGGGAGAATATCCAGAGAAAGATCGCGGCCAACCCGTTCGCCACCGACAAGAACGCCAAGCCGCGTGTGCTGACCATCACGCAGTCGACCTATGACGGCGTGCTGTATAACGTCGAAGAGATCAAGGAAATGCTGGATGGCAAGATCGACACCCTGCATTTCGACGAAGCCTGGCTGCCACATGCGACTTTCCACGATTTCTATGGCGACTATCATGCGATTGGCGCCGACCGTCCGCGCTGCAAGAGTTCCATGGTGTTCTCGACACAATCCACACACAAGCTGCTGGCCGGCCTCTCGCAAGCCTCGCAGATTCTGGTACAGGATGCCGAGGAAAACCGTCTGGACCGGGATGTCTTCAACGAAGCCTATCTGATGCACACCTCCACCAGCCCGCAGTACTCCATCATCGCCAGCTGCGACGTGGCTGCCGCCATGATGGAAGCGCCGGGTGGCACCGCACTGGTCGAGGAATCCCTGCGTGAAGCGCTGGATTTCCGCCGTGCCATGCGCAAGGTAGACGAGGCATGGGGTACCGACTGGTGGTTCAAGGTCTGGGGGCCGAACGACTTGTCGGAAGAAGGCTTGGAAGAACGCGAAGCCTGGATGCTGAAGGCCAACGAACGCTGGCACGGGTTCGGCAATCTGGCCGAAGGCTTCAACATGCTGGACCCGATCAAGGCCACCATCATCACTCCAGGGCTGGACGTTGACGGTTCATTCTCCGAGGAATTCGGCATACCGGCCGCCATCGTCACCAAGTATCTGGCTGAACACGGGGTCATCGTCGAGAAGACCGGTCTTTATTCCTTCTTCATCATGTTCACCATCGGCATCACCAAGGGCCGCTGGAACACCATGGTCGCCGCCCTGCAACAGTTCAAGGACGACTACGACAAGAATCAGCCATGCTGGAAGGTGCTACCCGAATTCGTCGCCAAGCATCCGCGCTACGAGCGCGTGGGTCTGCGCGATCTCAGCACGCAGATTCATGAAGTCTACAAGGCCAATGACGTCGCCCGCCTGACGACGGAAATGTATCTGTCGGATATGGTGCCTGCCATGAAGCCGACCGACGCCTTTGCCCGCATGGCTCACCGCAGAATTGACCGGGTACCCATCGACGACCTTGAAGGCCGCATCACTGCGGTGCTGCTAACCCCTTACCCGCCAGGTATTCCGCTGCTGATTCCGGGTGAGCAGTTCAACAAGAAGATTGTGAATTACCTGAAATTCGCCCGCGACTTCAACGAGCGTTTCCCCGGTTTCGAAACCGATGTGCACGGCTTGGTGAAGGGTAACGTCAATGGCAAGTCCATGTACTACGTGGATTGTGTCACGCAGCCCTAATAACTTGCAGTGTTTCCCGGGTCAGGCTTGCCGAACGCGGAGATACGTCACATAGCTGAAGGACAGGCCGTCGGCGGATACGTGAGACTCGCGCGAGACCTCCCGCCACTGCTGACGGTCGAACACCGGTAGAAACGCATCACCCTCATACTCGGCATGAATCTCCGTCAGGTAGAGTTTATCCGCCAGCTCGAATCCTTCCGCGTAGAGCTCCGCTCCCCCGATCAAAAAAGCCTCCGGATCATCACCGCAACTTGTCACGGCCTCCTGTAACGAATGAGTGATGACCGCACCGGGCACAGCATAATCCCTGTTACGCGTGACGATGACGGTTGTCCTGTCCGGCAGCAGCCGATTCAATGACTCATAGGTTTTTCTGCCCATAATGATATGATGGCCCGTAGTCAATGCGCGAAAACGCTTCAGATCTTCCGGCAAGTGCCAAGGCAGCGTATTGTTGATGCCGATGGTGCCGTTGCTGGCAACGGCCACAATGAGTGAGAGGGATGTCATGCCTCAATTATACTTTCTGTTCGGCTATCACATGCTGTCGATTTGCACATGGTGCCGATTTGACTCGTTTTAATACTCGGTCTAAGACTCGTTCCAACAATGGCAACGCCATAGCGAAAACCAAATTGCGTATCAGTTATCCGAATTCCTTCCTCAAACTGCTGCTGATCGGCTTCATGCTGGCCATGCTGCCGCTGCTGTTTGCCTTCGGCAATGCCATGCTGCATGTCGACCGGCTGGCGGAACAAAGCCAGAGCACGCTGGCGCAGGCGGTACAGGCGACCCGCACCAGTCGGGTGCTGATCGAGCAACTCAGCCAGATGGAACGCAGTGCAAGACAATACTTCGTGCTGCAGGACAAACTGTTGCTGGACAATTACAAGGTCGCGCAGGAAAAATTCAATAGTGCCATCCTTGAACTCAGTGCAATCCCTCTAGGGCAGGACCAGCGTCAGGCCTTGGACAAACTGGCCAAGGATGAAGCCGCATTGCATACCGATATCCTGATCCAGACCCATGCACTGGCACCGCCAGAAAGTATCGTTGCCCGCTTCCTTGATCTTTCATCCCAGGCACAGAATATTCTGGAGGAAAACAATCGACTGATCGACCTGGAGTCCGCCGCCCTCTCCGAGGCCGCGCAACAGACGCAAAAAATGATGCTGCAACAAACCATCACCCTGGTCCCGGTTGCACTGATAGCTGCCCTCATCATCACCTTTCTGGTCGCCCAGCCAATCCGGCGCATGGATGCGGCGATACGTCGTCTGGGCAACGGCGAATACTCCGAACCTATCAGCATCGACGGTCCGGGGGACTTGCGTAATCTTGGTGAACGTCTGGACTGGCTGCGTCAGCAGTTACTGGAATTGGAACAACAGAAACAGCGCTTTCTGCGTCATGTCTCGCACGAACTGAAGACGCCCCTGACCGCGATACGCGAAGGCAGCGAACTGTTGCACGATGAAGTCGGCGGTCAACTTAGCCCGCAGCAGCG
>JAEWTK010000268.1 GCA_023459535.1 Pseudomonadota bacterium | reverse complement strand
TGCGCTCGATGATTTCCTCGAAAACACTATCCAGCGCTGGCGTGACATCCGCCCCGCCGTGCAATTGAGCTGTGCCATCAAGGGCAGTACCCCGGCACCGAAGATCGTCACCGACCTGGCCCTTGGCATGGCACTCATTAACCTGTTGGACAATGCAGCCGACGCTTCACCTGAACGCGTAGACATAGAAGGCGAATGGGACAGTTCCCTGCTGACATTGAATATACGGGACTACGGTGCCGGCCTGACAGAAGAAGCGGCCCTGCATGCTGGCACGCCGTTCTTTACCACCAAACACGAAGAAGGCATGGGGCTGGGCCTCTATCTTTCCCGCATCATCCTCGGGCGTTTCAATGGCAGCGTGAAACTGGACAAGCACCCGGACAGTGGCACCATCACCTGCATACGCCTACCGCTGGCCGGACTGACAGCTTAGAGTATGGTTTGCCAATTGTGAATGACACTATCCAAATTGCTATGCAGCAGCATCAGAATCCACCCTGTTACCAGCGACTACACATGAATCAACAACAGGACTAAACTGAGGCCATGCCGAAAACCTGGTTCCCGCGCCGCAAACGCCGTTTTCCCCTCAAGTGGGAGATCACGCTGGCCTTGATCATCAAGGTCTTGTTGCTCTATGTGCTTTGGGCGCTGTTCTTCGACCAACCCATGCCCAAGGAAGACCGTGGCGAGAACACCAGCCGTATCATTTTGAATAAACCCTGAAGGAACTGCCATGCTACCCACCACAGAAGTCGTCGATCTCAGTCGTCTGCAATTCGGGGCCACTGCGCTGTACCACTTCCTGTTCGTGCCGCTGACGCTGGGGCTTTCCTGGCTGCTGGTGATCATGGAGTCGGTCTACGTCATGACCGGCAAGGAAATCTACCGCGACATGACCAAGTTCTGGGGCAAGCTGTTCGGCATCAACTTCGCCATGGGCGTCACCACCGGCATCACGCTGGAATTCCAGTTCGGCACCAACTGGGCCTATTACTCGCATTACGTCGGCGACATCTTCGGCGCGCCGCTGGCAATTGAAGGCCTGATGGCCTTCTTCCTCGAATCGACCTTCGTCGGCCTGTTCTTCTTCGGCTGGAACCGGCTTTCCAAGGAGAAACACCTGATGGTGACCTTCCTCGTCGCAATCGGCTCCAACCTCTCGGCGCTGTGGATCCTGATCGCCAACGGCTGGATGCAGAACCCGGTCGGTGCCGCTTTCAACATCGAAACCATGCGTATGGAAATGACCAGTTTCTCCGAACTCATTTTCAATCCGGTAGCACAGGTCAAGTTCGTGCATACCGTGGCCGCCGGCTATGTCACCGCCTCCATGTTCGTGCTCGGCATCTCGGCCTGGTATCTGCTGAAAAAACGCGATACCGCCTTCGCCCTGCGCTCCATCGCCATCGCCTCCAGCTTCGGATTGGCCTCCATCCTGTCGGTCATCGTGCTGGGTGACGAGTCCGGCTACGCCACCGGCGAAGTGCAGAAGGTCAAACTGGCCGCCATCGAGGCCGAGTGGCACACCGAGGAACCGCCGGCCGCCTTCACCCTGTTCGGTTTCCCCAACCAGGAAGAAGAACGCACCGATTACGCCGTCAAGATTCCCTACGCGCTCGGCCTCATCGCCACCCGTTCGATCGACGAGCCTGTGATCGGTATCAGCGACCTCAAAGCAGAAAACGAACAGCGCATCCGTAACGGCATGCTGGCCTATGATGCGCTGAGCCGCCTGAAGGACGGCGACGAAAGCGCTCGCGCGTCCTTCGAACAACATCAGCATGACCTCGGTTACGGCCTGTTGCTGAAGAAGTACACGCCTGACGTCATCGACGCCAGCGAGGAACAGATCAAATCCGCCGCCAACGACACCATCCCGCAGGTCGCTCCGCTGTTCTGGAGCTTCCGCATCATGGTCGGGCTCGGTTTCCTGTTCCTGTTCATCTTCGGTGCGGCCTTCTACTACACAGCCAAACGCCAGATCCAGCAAAAGACCTGGCTGCTGCGGATTTGCCTGTATGCCATCCCTTTGCCATGGATCGCCGCCGAACTGGGCTGGATCGTCGCCGAGTACGGCCGTCAGCCGTGGACCATCTCAGGCATCCTGCCGACGCATCTTTCCACCTCCTCGCTGTCGGCGGGCGATCTCTATTTCAGCCTGGCCGGCTTCCTCGGCTTCTACACGCTGCTGCTGATCGTGGAGTTGTTCCTGATGTTCAAGTACGCGCGGCTGGGGCCGTCCAGCCTGCATTCCGGCAAATACCACTTCGAACAAGCGGCCACATAAGGAGAACGTCATGATTCTGGATTACGAAAGCCTGAAACTGATCTGGTGGCTGTTCATCGGGGTCCTGCTGATCGGCTTTGCCGTCACCGACGGCTTCGACATGGGCGTCACCGCCTGGCTGCCCTTCCTCGGCAGGAACGACGAGGAGCGCCGCGTCATCATCAACACGGTCGGCGCGGTGTGGGAAGGCAACCAGGTCTGGTTCATCACCGCCGGCGGCGCCATCTTCGCCGCCTGGCCGTTCGTCTATGCTGCCGCCTTCTCCGGCCTTTACATCGCGCTGTTGCTGGTGCTGTTTGCCATGTTCTTCCGCCCGGTCGGCTTCGATTACCGCAGCAAACTTTCCGACCCGCGCTGGCGCAACTTCTGGGATTGGGGCCTGTTCGTCGGCGGTGCGGTGCCGGCGCTGATCTTCGGCGTCGCCTTCGGCAACCTGTTGCTGGGCCTGCCCTTCCACCTCGACGACACCATGCGTGCCTATTACACCGGCAGCTTCTGGGCACTGCTCAATCCGTTCGCACTGCTGGCCGGCGTGGTCAGCCTCTCCATGCTGATGATGCACGGCGCCATCTATCTGGAACTGCGCACCGACGGCGCCGTGCAGGCGCGCGCCCGCAAAGCGGCGCTGGCTGCCGGTGGCGTTTGTGCGGCCAGCTTCGCATTGGCCGGCATCTGGCTGGCGCTCGGCATCGACGGCTACCGCATCATCTCCATGCCGGATGCCAACTCCATCTTCAACCCGCTGGCGAAGACGGTGGAGATCTCGACCGGCGCCTGGCTCAGCAACTACCAGACCTGGCCGTGGATGATGGCGGCGCCGCTCGCCGGTTTCGCCGGCATCGCGCTGGCACTGTGGACAGGGCGCAACGGCCGTCAGGGCCTCGCCTTCTTCTTCAGCTCGCTGGCGCTGAGCGGCATCATCCTCACCGCCGGCTTCTCCATGTTCCCCTTCGTCATGCCGTCGTCGACCGACCCCAACAGCAGCCTGACACTATGGGACGCCGCTTCCAGCTACAAAACGTTGGGCATCATGTTTATCGTCACCATTATTTTTCTGCCCCTGATCCTGATTTATACCTCATGGGTCTATCGGGTACTGCGCGGCAAGATCACGGTGCAGTCGATCAAGGACAACACACACACCGCCTATTAGGAGCACATCATGTGGTATTTCGCCTGGGTACTCGGCATCGGCCTCGCGGTCGGATTCGCCATCATCAACGCCATGTGGCTGGAAGCAGAACAGCCTTATGAAGAACAGTAACGACAAGGCGCTCGCCTGCGGCAATCCGGCCACAAGCGATAGCGCCAGTTACAACCGGATATGAAAACATCTGCAGAAAATCTGCCCAGCCTGCTGCTGGTGGACGACGACGAGACCTTCTGCGCCGTCATGGGCAAGGCGCTGAGGCGTCGCGGATATGAAGTAGCAGTCGCCCACGATGTAGAAAACGCCACGCGCATGGCAGAAGAAGAACCGCCGGAATACGCAATTGTGGATTTGAAAATGCCGGGAAACTCCGGTCTGGTACTGGTGCGACGGCTCAATGCCATCGACCCCACCACGCGTATCGTCGTCCTGACCGGCTATGCCAGCATCACCACGGCAATTGAAGCGGTCAAACTGGGGGCCACGCACTACCTGGCCAAGCCGGTCGATGCCGACGAAGTCATCGCCGCCTTTCACAAGGCCGATGGCGACGACAGCATCTCGGTCGCCAGCAACCCGCTATCGGTCGACCGTCTGGAGTGGGAACACATCCAGCGCGTGCTGACCGAACATGACGGCAACATCTCCGCCACCGCACGCGCACTCAATATGCATCGTCGCACACTGCAAAGAAAACTCGCCAAAAACGCCCCTAAAAGCCTCTGAACAATAAGTCAAGAACGCTTGAACGGGGCTCTTTCCTCAAGCTCATTCTGATAGAGCTCCATCATTCCGGCCTCACGTTCGAGCAACTGCGCTATGGAGTTGGCAAAAGCAGGGTGGGCAATCCTGTGGAATGAACAGGTCGGACGCGGCCTGAAACCACGTGCCAGTTTATGCTCACCTTGGGCTCCGCCTTCGAAATACCGTATACCGCGTTCGATACAAAACTCCTGGGCTTGGTAATAGCAAAGCTCGAAGTGCAAGCCCGGCACATGTTCCAGAGCGCCCCAATAACGCCCGTAAAGCTGACTGACTCCTTGCCGGTCATCGCCATAAAGATTCAGCGCCGCAGCTATCTTTTCACCCGCACGCTCTGCCACTATCAGCAGCACATGTCGCGCCATGTGTTGTGCCAGTTCCAGGAAAAAGGCTTTACTGAGGTACGGGCTGGAGCGGTGCTGATGATAGGTATTGACATAACAGCGATAAAACAGCTCCCAGTCTTCTCCGGTAATGTCATTACCTGTCAATCGTCGAATCTGGATGCCGGACGCCGCGATTTTCTTGCGTTCCTGACGAATTTTCTTGCGCTTGTCATGGCTCAGCGTCGCCAGAAAAGCTTCGAAAGCCGGAAAATTCTCATTCTCCCAGCGGAATTGCACGCCGTTTCTCCTTAGCCAGCCAGATTTTTCCAGTGATTCAGCTGACTCATCATCCGGAAAAAGAACATGCGCTGAAGATAAGTTAAGGCTGTGCAGCTGTTGACTCAGCACCTCGGCCATCAATTTGCGGATTGCCGGGTCCGAGGCAAACAATCGAGGCCCGGTAATCGGCGTAAAAGGAATGGCGCAGATCAACTTGGGATAGTAATCAAGACCGTGCTGTTCAAAGGCATTGGCCCAAGCCCAGTCAAAGACATACTCGCCATAGGAGTGACTCTTGGCATAGAGCGGCATGGCGCCCAGCAGCTGACTTCCATCCTTCACCAGCAAAGGGCAGGCTTGCCAACCGGTGCCCGGACCCACGCAACCGGTCTTTTCCAGCGCACTCAAAAAGGCATGGCTCAATAAAAGCGAGCCATCGGTGAGCGCATCCCACGAGGCTGGATCAATGCCAGAAATACTGGAGACAATTTCAACTTGCAGGCTCATGCTTCAATTATGCATGAGCAGGATGGAGATACGCGATGAGCGATAAATTATGAAGTGAAGAATATACGTTGAACTATCTGAGGACCCTGAGTACCTGAATTGGCACCCCATTTATAATGCCGGCTTGCCTTCGATTTCGGCCTGCTTGCTTTTCAATTTCGGCCGTTTGGTCTGCTTGCTCTGTGCCTCTTCTTCAGCCGCTTGCGCCTCCAGCAACTCAGCCTCTCTGGCCTGTTGAATACGCAATTCCGCTGCGCGTTGGCGCTCGATCAGCTTGTTCTGATATTCCATAAGTTCCGTGATGGAAATAAAGCCGTCAGCATCGAGATCAACCTGATTGTAGTGTCTGGCGACCTGAGGCAAACTATCCACGACTTCCTGACGCGATAGCAGATTGTCATTATCCCTGTCTGCCCGAAAAAAGCGCTCCTGTATGCCCTTGCTCATGGTACGTCGACGATCCTGGATCTGGCTATGAATCGGATCACTGGTACGGGAGTAGTGGTTGAGGTCCATACGCAGACGCATACGTTCTTCCGGGCTGACGCCACCCAGACTCTGCATCTGCTCGGAATTGGGCTCGTCACCGGACTGCATCACCTTGTCGTCCGGATTTTCCTGTAGCCCGAGAGCTTCACGCGGACCTGCAATGCCGGATTGGGACAAACCGAGACAAACGCACATCATGACCAATGTATGCTTGGGAGCAGCTGACGAATGTGAAAAAAACATCAGCAGTCCTACACCATGAAATACACTTTGGAATGGCTAAATGGGTATTGCATCACTTACGCTCTCCTCATCGCATGCTGCCGCTTTTGTCTGTACTGACTGAATAGTGTGATTCTTCAGCGGGTTAAAAGTTTTACGGACTCAAGTCGATCCGACCGGAAAACTTCAAATTCGCATTGAAACGCATGTGCGGCTTATTTGAGCTATCCGCTCATTTAAGAGCGGTTATAATGACTTAAGAATGTAAATTGAATGTTTCCCTTACCCTGCTGATTGTAAAAAATTGTAACAAACATCGATATCATCAGGATTTTTGCCGCTTTGTACACGTGAAGTCTTTCAATCGAAAGAATTTATGCCCAAAATAGCACCATGCAAACAAATATGAAAAAAATATTGCTGGTCGATGACGATCTGCGCATGCGGGAACTGCTGCAACGCTATCTCGGCGAGCAGGGATTCAGCGTCAAGGCCGTTTCAGATTCTACCGAAATGGATGCCGCGCTGGCGCATGAACACCCGGACCTGCTGGTACTGGACCTCATGCTGCCGGGTGAAGATGGACTTGCCATCTGCCGGCGTCTGCGCGGCAGCAATAGCAGGATTCCCATCATCATGCTGACCGCACGTGGTGATGAAGTGGACAGGATCATCGGTCTGGAAATGGGCGCTGACGATTACCTGCCCAAGCCATTCAATCCACGTGAACTGCTGGCTCGGATCAATGCCGTCATGCGCCGCCAGGAGCAGCGCATCCCCAGCGCACCCACCATGGATACGACTACCGTCAGTTTCGGCGACTTCATGTTCGACCCTTCCACACGCAGCCTGACGCGCAATGGAGAACCCGTCACCATCACCAGCGGCGAATTCGCCCTGCTCAAGGTGTTTGTCGACCATCCGCGTCAGCCGCTGTCACGTGATCGCCTGATGCAACTGGCTCGCGGACGCGAACTCGATGTATTCGATCGCAGCATTGATGTACAGGTCTCGCGTCTGAGAAGGCTGATCGAACCGGACCCCGCCCACCCGAGGCATCTGCAAACCATGTGGGGCTTCGGCTATGTTTTTGTACCGGATGGCGAAATCCAGAAGAGCTAAGCTCCTGACCGCCCCACATCCCAACATGCCTGCAT
>JAEWTK010000267.1 GCA_023459535.1 Pseudomonadota bacterium | reverse complement strand
GCCTAACGCCATGACTTCCAAACGCAACTTGTTAGATAAATTCCGCATCGTCCTCTGCCAGACCAGCCATCCGGGCAATATCGGCGCAGCCGCCCGCGCCATGAAGACCATGGGCTTGTCGCGGCTCTATCTGGTATCCCCCGCTTCTTTTCCGGATGCCCATGCCACCGTGATGGCGACCGGCGCAGCCGATTTGCTCCAAAGTGCCACGGTATGCGACACGCTGGAACAGGCGCTAGAAGGCTGCGCACTGGTCATTGGCCTCAGTGCCCGCAAACGGCAACTCTCACATGAGCTGCTGCCAGCGCGGCAGGCGGCCGAACGCGCAGTTTCAGTCGCCTCCAGTCAGGAAGTCGCGCTGGTCTTCGGTACAGAGATGAGCGGGCTGTCCAATGCCGAGCTCGATCTTTGCCAACTGCTGGCGATGATTCCAGCCAATCCGGAATTTTCCTCGCTCAATCTGGCCGCCGCAGTGCAGGTCATGTGTTATGAGCTTCGCATGGCGGGTTTGAGCCAGGGTGCCACGCAAACCGCCAAAACAGGACCGCTGGCCACCAGCGACGAATTGGAAAAGTTTTACCGGCATCTGGAAGAAGTGTTGATCCAGATCGGCTATTACAATCCGGAGCAACCGAAAAAACTGATGCAGCGCGTGCGTCGCATCTACGCGCGAGCCAATCTGGAGAAGGAGGAAGTCAATATTCTGCGCGGTGTACTGAAACTGACGGTTTCACCGCGTGTGATCGGCAGCAAGACCGGCATGAAGCAGCAGGCAGAATCGCCAGCAAGCGAATCCTCTCCAGCCACAAAAATTGCCGATTAAAATAGTCAAGTTTTTGTGTCAGAATATCGTATGTTCAGTCAATTAAAAGAAGACATCAGCGTCGTTTTCGAACGTGACCCGGCGGCCAGGACCCGCTGGGAAATATTGACGACCTATCCCGGCGTGCATGCGCTGATCATGCACCGCTTCTCGCACTGGATCTGGAAACACCGGTTCTACTGGCTGGCGCGCTTCAGTTCGCATATCGCCCGCTGGCTCACCGGCATCGAGATTCATCCAGGCGCCACCATCGGCCGACGCGTCTTCATCGACCACGGCATGGGTGTCGTCATCGGCGAGACCGCCGTCATCGGTGACGATTGCACGCTCTATCATGGCGTCACACTGGGCGGCACTTCATGGAACAAGGGCAAACGCCATCCGACACTGGAAACCGGTGTAGTGATCGGCGCCGGCGCCAAGGTGCTCGGCCCTATCACGGTCGGCGTCAATGCCAAGATCGGCTCCAACGCCGTAGTCGTCAAGGATGTACCGGCAGATGCCACCGCTGTCGGTATCCCGGCTCGCATTCTCGATGAAGCCAAGACCCAGCAACGCGATGACATGGCGAAAAAAATCGGCTTTTCTGCCTACGCCGTCAGCGACAACATGAATGACCCAATGGCCAAGGCGATTCATGCCCTACTCGACCATGCGGCCAAACAGGACCAGAAGCTACAGGAAGTGATGGAGCAACTCGCCAAGCTGGGCGTCGACGTTGAAACGGATGCCGAAGTCGGCAAGGCTTTTGATGTGAACCATCTCAACAAAATAGTTGACTAAAGTAATAAGGTATTCTAGAATTTCGTCTGGATTTCAATAGTGAAATTAAGGTGAAAGCAGGGTATTTACTGGATTCTATGAATCATAGTAAAGACGTGAATGAATACCAAAATACTTCAGGAAACCATGTCATGCGATTAACAACCAAAGGCCGTTTTGCCGTCACCGCGATGCTTGATCTCGCGCTGAACGAGCACGACAAGCCAGTGACTCTGGCCGGCATCAGTGAGCGCCAGAACATATCGCTTTCCTATCTCGAACAATTATTCAGCCGCCTGCGCCGTCATGGTCTGGTCAAGAGCGTTCGTGGCCCCGGCGGTGGCTATCTGCTGGCCAAAGGCCAGGATGAAATTTCCGTGTCACTGATCATCAGCGCTGTCGATGAACTGATCGATGCCACCCAATGCGGCGGCCACGAAAATTGCCATGAAGACCGTCGCTGCATGACACACGATCTCTGGACCACGCTTAACAGCAAAATACTGGAATACCTGTCCGGCGTAACACTGGCCGACCTGGTGGCCTCACAGGTCGAAGGCAAGAAACTGGTCATGGGTAATCGTCCATGCCCAATGCAGCCCGTTGTTGAGGCAGTGCCAGCCTGAGCTGACTGACATGAACGGCACAGACATCTATTTCGACCATAACGCCACAACCGCGCTGGATGCGGGGGTGCTGGAAACGATGTTGCCCTTCATGACACAACAGCACGGCAACCCGACCAGCCGTCACAGCCTCGGACGCCATGCCAGAAGCGCCATCGAACGTGCGCGTGAACAGGTCGCCGATGCAGTGAATGCACACCCGTCTCAGGTGATATTCACCTCTGGCGGCACGGAAACCAATAATCTGGCAATTACCGGCATCGCCAGCTGTTATGGCGTCAGCCAGATCGTCACTAGCGCGATTGAACATCCCTGCGTGCACCGCCCGGCACTGGCCATGAAACAACGCGGTTGGAAACATGCCCTACTGGGTGTCGATGAAAGCGGTGTGGCAAATACAGCTCAGCTGAGTACGCTATTGAATACGGAAACCAGCATCGTCTCTGTCATGCTGGCCAATAACGAAACTGGCGTCATGCAACCGGTAGCCGAGCTTGCCGAAATCGCAAGACGCCATGGCACCACCCTGCATACCGATGCGGTGCAGGCGTTAGGCAAGATCAGGGTCGATTTCGTCGAACTGAATGTACACGCGATGACATTGTCTTCGCACAAGATCAACGGGCCGCAGGGCGCCGGCGCCTTGATTCTGGACAAGCGCATCGACATCCAGCCGGTCATCCATGGCGGTGGCCAGGAACGCGGTTTGCGTAGCGGTACGGAAAATGTCGCAGCCATTGTCGGCTTCGGCGCGGCTTGCGAACTGATTCAAACCAGACTGTCGCAGCATGACGG
>JAEWTK010000266.1 GCA_023459535.1 Pseudomonadota bacterium | reverse complement strand
GAAATATGGTCAACAGCAGCGCGTAGAATGGACTCAGCAACAAGAATCCAATCAGCGCGATACCGACGAAGAGCAAGTTGAAACTGGCATTTTGCATGTTGCTGGCCGGCCGGAGAGTGATGCCCTGCAACATGGCATCGGTGATATTGGCGAGTATCTCCACGCCGGGCATGAGTGCGGAATCATGCGTGGTCGGTGTGGCATATTGGTCGCCGACACTGGTTGCCGTTGCACCTATCAATACATATTTATTGCTGAACGTGCCATCGGGTAGAACACCGCGTATCACGTCGATACTGGAAATGCGTTCAAAATGCCCGACTGGGCCGGCATAGGGAATCATTATGTGGCCCTGTTGCCGAAGCGATGAATTGGCGTTTGCCGGATGCGTAACGGGCAATACCTGAGCGTTTGAATTTGCGCTGCCGATATCGAGTAAGACCGTGCTGAATTGCTGCAGCGTTTGCCCGTTGACCTGTTCCAGCAGATAGGTGCTACGAACGACGCCATCATGATCTACTTTCAGATGCGGTTGGCCCAAGCCCGCAGCATGTTCGGCAATCGGGGTCAAAGGGGGCATGATCTGGCGTTTATCCCCAAATGATTGGATAAAAACCGGTAACACCACCGGGCTGTTGCGTTCAATCGCTGCCGCAAGCAGGGCATCGTCATCGCGGCGGGCAAGGTCCGGCTCGGTGAACAATACATCCAAGCCGATGGCCTTGGGATGGTCCGCCCCGATTCTGTCCAGCAACTCCGCATGTACTGCACGGCGCCATGGCCAGCGTCCCAGTGCGGCTATGCTTTTATCATCAATGGCAACGATGACGAGGTCGCTGGACGGCACTCTTTCCTGATGGGCGACGACGAAATCCTGAATTAGGTGATTGAGTTTCGGTAACCGTTCCTGCGGGGAAAGAACAATGACGAAGATGAGCACGCCCAATGAGATGAGCGTCCATAAGTTGATTTGCCGCAGCATGCCGGAAATCGGGCCAATAGCAGGCCGTCGGGCCATAGTCATTGCCTATCCGGACGGATTGCTGAATTTGGCGACAATATGGAATTGGACGACAGGTTCATGGATGATGCGAGATTAATATTTGGGTTTGTCGGCCCATGTCCGTTCTACCGTATCCTCTACCGGATTGATTGTCACGATGCGCGGCGTTGAGAAAGCAGTAGTGAAGCTGTCGGTATCCGTGGCTTGAACGCGTATGAAATAGCGGCCGGGAGACAGGTTCTCCATCGATATGAACCGGTCCTGCAGGGTTTGCTCGCTGACGATGTTGGCAAATTTTTCGTCACTGCTGATTTGCGCCGTGAATTCCAGATTCCTGTCGTCGAGCCAGAACATGCCCGAGGTCGTCTGACGACCATCGGTCACAGAGGAATCGGCCACCTCAAACTGTGTCGGCTCACTGAACGGGCCCTGTTTTTGCAGGCCATCGGATGTGGTTGCGATGGAAGCGACGCGCCAGAAATAGCGGCCGTTTCCCAAGTCGGAAACGGTATGACTGCAGGTGTTTTGTTGAACCGTATCGACGATTGCCGAAGAGAAATCCGGTGATTCAGATAACTGGAACCGGTAGGCAACAGCGCCCTGCACCTGAGTGCATGATAGATCGACTTTGCGGCCGGTGAACTGACGGTTCGCCGGGCCAAGATAAAAGGGAAAGGCGGGCTGCGCCTCAATGCGGATGCGCTGTGTGCTTTCAAAACCGATGATGCCTTCTGCGTCTACGGCACGCACGCCCATAATGTATTCACCATCATCGAGACCGGTGAATTTTGCAACCGGTTTCCCCGGTTCCATATTTGCGACCACCTGCCGCATGTCCTGGTCTGATGCCAAGCGCACCTGATAGGACGAGGCATTTTCCAGTGCGGGCCAGTTAACGACCAGATAGTCGGCGTCGGTGAAACGCGACGGCAGCATCGACAAATCGGCTGCTGCCAGCAACGGCCTGATGGAGCCGAGTTTGCCATTCCGACCGACCCGCAGGCCCTTGCCGGCTTCAAGCAGCTTTTGTGGTCCGCGACGTTTGTTTTTCAAGCTCTGCCTGACGGCGATGCTGCCTTCCGTGACGCCGCTGGCGGTGCCTGTGTCTGACGCGGATACGTCGAAACGCGTGCCACGGGCGGCTGCTACGGTTTGCGGCGTAATCACCTCGAAGTGATAGGCTTTGTTTTTGTTGGCAGGGGTGACCGAGATATCGAGATTACCCTGGTCCAGAACGATGATGCGACTGCGAGGCTTGGCTCCGTGCGATGCCCTGTATCGTTGAATTTGCAACTGGGAGTCCGAGAGTACCCGCATGATGGAGCCGTCATCGAATTGCAAGGTCAGATAGCTGTCATCGCCGACACTGACCTTGTCATTTTCACGCAACTGATCACCGATTTCGACCGGACTAGACCGGGAGTTGTCATCGGCAACCCGGTGAACGTCGCCCAGCGCAAAGATCACATGTACCCCCGGCAAATCCAGAGGCGGGATACGCAGTTCGGAGCCGGGGCGCAGGCGTTTCGGATCGCGGATGTCGTTGTATTGCAAAAATGCCGGCCACATTGTCGCGTCATCCAGATATCTGGCTGCCAGGTCATACAAGGTGTCGCCCTTTGCTACCTGGTGCACGCGCAGGTTGCCGTATTCCGTGAAGGCAGAACTTTCTTCTGCAAAAGCGCCGCTTACGGCCCACAGACCGGCAAGCAGAGCGAGCAACAGTTTTACCCGGATGCAGAAACACGCATCCAGCAGCGACTTAATCATGGTTTTGGCGACTCCTGGTTGATTCAGCTTGATTGTCCTATCTCCAAAGATGGTTGGTGATGCTAGTTGGCGTCTACTGACACCAGACGATAGCCGATACCGTATACGGAAATGAGGTGGTATCCATTTTCCGGTTGCAAATACAGTTTCTTGCGCAAAGACGAAATGTGCGTATCGAGAGTACGCGAGTTGACCGCGGAAGACTGTATGCTCCATATCTGTTCCAGCAAGTGTTGCCGCGAAAGCAGGCGCCCCTGATTCTGAAACAGGAACAAGGCAAGCTCGAATTTCTTGTTTTTCAGCTTGATGGCTTGTCCATTGTATTCGACCGAACTGTTTTCGGGGTGGAATGTGTAATCGCCCCATTGGTAGTTTTGCGGGACACGATTCTCCCAAGTCCGCCTGATCAGTGCCTTGACGCGGGCCAGCAGTTCGCCTACCCGCACGGGTTTCGACATGAAGTCATCGGCACCTACCGATAAACCATAGATCAGGTCACGTTCGTCACGCCGGTTGGTTAACAACAAAATGGGAACGAGGTTCTTATTGTCATTGCGCAGTCGTTTGATAATCTCCACGCCGGTGATATCCGGAAGCTCCCAATCCAGTATCAGAAAGTCAAAGCTTTCGCGGCGCAGGGTTTTGAGCAACAGTTCCCCATTGGGGAAGGTATGACACTCGTGACCAATATGGCGAATTGATTTTTCAATCAACTCAAGTGCCGCATTATCGTCATCCACAACGGCAAATCTCATTGGTAGTCTCTCTGTATCTTGCTCGAAGCAGTGGTATCCCAATCTTCACTGATACATCGAACACAATTCGTACGCTCAAATGTTAGCGTGAATGCAGAGTTTGGAATGTCAACAATTGTTAACTGCATATACCCATTAAAAAAATAAGGACATAGTTTCGCACGTTTTGTAGGTATTTACTGGAGTTTATGCCTGCCAATAAGGCGAATGCAAGACTAGTGGTCTGATTTCATGGGGAAATTCCCGGGCCTGGTAATCGAGTGGTCACTCGCTGCTTACAGGGGATGTTGCAAGTGTTGATTCCGATCATTTTCCGTTTGGTGTCCGGTAGCGGGCGCCAGTCAAACAATGGCACGCAGTCTTTCGGGGCAGCGGCACATGTGGCGCAAAATCCACAATTCCGCCCGCTTGCGGTTAGGTATCGGCTGATCAGGTTGTGTTTGTGTATCAGCTGGCTGGTACCTGCCACCGCATTTGCCGGGGTTGACCTGGTGGTCAATACGACGGACTCCCCTGATC
>JAEWTK010000265.1 GCA_023459535.1 Pseudomonadota bacterium | reverse complement strand
AACAATTCCTGTGCTGCCCCCGCATCGGTAAACGAGAAAAATCTGCCCAACAGCCACTGTGATGAAGTTGATCATGGGAAGGCGGCAAATTTGGTGTATCAGCCAGCTCGTGAGCCCGGAGACCGGCCTGCAACCAAGCATGGAAATACCGCGGGGTGATGGTATGAAACGCGTTGCAGGCTGGTTCGCTCATAGGCAATCCCCCTCTCCGCTTTCTACAAATCCCAAGGTATTTCTCTTAATGAACTGACACATGCGGGGTCGCGTGTGATTAAGGGAAAACAATGAACAGAACCACCATCGCAGGCCTGATTGCCCTGCTCTTTACCACTCCAGTTTCAGCCGCAGAAAACATCCATCTCGACGAACTCGTCGTCACCGCCAGCCGCACCGAACAGTCTCGCGACAACCTGTTGCGCGATGTCACCGTGATCAGCCGGGAAGAAATCGAACGTGCAGGCGCCGCTTCGCTCACCGATTTATTGCGTTCACAGCCCGGCGTGCAGATTTCCAGCAACGGTGGTGCCGGCACGGCCAGCAGCATCTTCCTGCGTGGCACCAACGACCAGCATCTGGTCGTGCTGGTCGACGGCTTGCGCATCAATTCAGGCACCCTCGGAGCCACCGCCTTTGAAAACCTGCCACTCGGCCAGATCGAGCGTATCGAGATCCTGCGCGGCCCGGCTTCCAGCCTGTACGGCGCCGATGCCATCGGCGGTGTGATCCAGATTTTCACGCACAGGGGCAAGGCCGGCAAACCGCTGTTGCATGCCGCTGCCGGCTTCGGCAGCTATGACACCAAAACCGGCGAGGCCGGCATCAGCGGCGGCATCGGCGCCCTCAGCTATGGCTTGAACATCAGTAGCCTGGATACCAACAGCTTTTCCGCCAAGCGCATTCGCGACAACAGCATCGACGAGGATGACGACGGCTATCGCAACCTGAGCGCTTCGGCGTATCTGGAACTCGCCCTAAAAGAAGGTCACACCTGGGGATTGCAGTTCTTTGAAAGCAAGGGACGCCATGAATTCGACAGTGGTTACGACAACTACGGTAACCAGACTCAGCAGGCCTACGCCTTCACCAGCAAGAACCAGTTCACCGGTTTCTGGCACAGCACCTTCAAGCTGGGCATGGGCGTGGACGACAGCGACAGCCACGACATGCCCGGTTTCCGCAACCCCACCGGCATCAGCAAATACCGCACCGAACAGCAACAACTCAACTGGCAGAACGATCTCCAACTGCCGCTCGGCCTGCTGACGCTGGCCTACGAAAGACTGGAACAGGACGTCAACAGCAAAAGCAACCCCAGTTCAAAGTTCAGAAAAGAGCGTAACAACGACAGTTTTCTCGCCAGCTATCTGCTCGATGAAGGCAATCACTCCCTGCAACTTTCCTTGCGCGAGGACCACAACTCGCAATATGGCAACCACACCACCGGCAGCGCGGGCTACGGCTACCGCATTGCGCCCGAGTGGCGCGTCACGGCAAGTTATGGCAATGCCTTCAAGGCACCTACCTTCAACCAGCTGTATTTCCCCAACTTTGGCGACCCGGACCTGAGCCCGGAAAAATCAGATAATGTAGAAGCCAGCATCAGATACAGCGGACCGCAGGCCAATCTGAGCCTGACCATGTTCGAAAACAGGATCAGGAACCTGATCGCCTTTTCCGGACCGGCCACTGCAGGCTGTACTTTCTCCGGCTTCTGCCCGGTCAACGTAGGCAAAACCACGATACCGGGCGCGACACTGGAAGGCAGTTGGAACGTGACAGACGTACTCTTGTTGAATGGCAACTTCACAGTGCAATCGCCGCGCGACAAAGAGAACGACAATCTGGCGCCGCGACGCAGCAACCGCTACGGCGCTGTCAGTCTGCTGCACAACTGGCGCGGTCTGCAATGGGGCGCGGAAGTCACCGGCGCCTCGGCCCGCTACAACGATGCGGCCAACACCAAACGCATGGGAGGCTATGCACTCCTCAACCTGACCGCCAACTACAGCATCACGCCGGAATGGAAACTGGAAGCGCGCGCCAACAACGTGCTGGACAAGGATTACGTCCTCGCCTACACCAGCAATACCGACGATGCCATCGCCTACAATACGGCTGGCAGCAATCTGTTCGTCGGTTTGCGCTACCAGATGAAGCGGTAATTGAGCGACAGGCTCCCCGCAAGTTTTGAGTTAGAATTGCAACAACATTTTTTAATCAACCAAATAGAAGGCTAACCCATCATGTTAACCCTTTCAAAAACCAATCAGATCCTCATCGGCCTCGTCATCGCGCTGCTCGTCATCGCGACCCGCGGCCATCATTTCGCTTCCATCGAGCACCTGCCCAGCATCTCGCTGGCGGCCTTCTTCCTGATCGGCCTCTACCTGCGTCCGGTCTGGGTGTTCCCCGCCCTGCTCGGCTTGTGTGCCGCACTGGACTTTCATGCGGTTACCTATGCCGGGGTCAGCAATTTCTGCGTGACACCGGCCTACGGCTTTCTGTTGCCGGCTTATGGCACCATGTGGCTGGCCGGTCGCTGGCTGGCGAAGCATTACAGCTTCACGGTCGGTACATTGTTGCGCACCGTCGGCCTCGTCGCAGTGGCTTCCGCCGTCAGTGAGCTGTTTTCCAGCGGTGGCTTCTACTTCTTCGGTGGTCGC
>JAEWTK010000264.1 GCA_023459535.1 Pseudomonadota bacterium | reverse complement strand
CCTACCCGTTGCGGAATGCGCATCAAGTGCTCATGACGGATGCGGCATTCCCTGTATAATTCGACTCTACACATCGGCGTGAATTTTAATGTTGCAAGAATATTTCCTGATTTTGATGGGTGTCGTGCTGGTCAACAATATCGTGTTGATCAAAGTACTGGGTTTGTGCCCGTTCATGGGAGTTTCCAAGAAACTGGAGACGTCGATCGCCATGGCGGCAGCGACTACTTTCGTGCTGACGGTCGGCTCCGGCACCAGCTACCTGATCAGTCACTATCTATTGGGTACCGAACTGTTTTATCTGCGCACGCTGTCCTTTATCGTGGTGATTGCTGGTGTGGTGCAGTTCACCGAAATGTTCCTGGAAAAGACCAGTCCGGTTCTCTATCAGTCGCTAGGCATCTTTTTGCCACTGATCACTACCAATTGTGCCGTGCTGGGTATCCCGCTGCTCAATGTGCAGTCCAATCACAATTTCATCGAGTCGCTGCTGTTTGGCTTTGGTGGCGCCATTGGTTTTTCCATGGTGCTGATCATGTTCGCTTCGCTGCGTGAGCGGCTGGATGCGGCTGATGTGCCTGCACCATTCAAAGGTTCTGCGATCGCCATGGTGACTGCTGGCCTCATGAGTCTGGCGTTTATGGGCTTTAGTGGGTTAGTGCGTTAATGCTGACCGCGCTTTATGTGATGATAGGCTTGGCCTTGTTGCTGGGTATTGTGCTCGGCTACTCCGCCCTGAAGTTCAAGGTTGAAGGTGATCCGCTGGTTGCCCGTATCGATGCGCTTCTGCCGCAAACACAATGCGGACAATGCGGCTATCCGGGCTGCAAGCCTTATGCAACTGCGATTGCCAAAGGTGAGGCCGACATCAATCAGTGCCCTCCGGGTGGCGATGCCGGGGTACATGCGCTGGCCGATCTGCTTGGGGTCGAATATAAACCACTGAATGCAGAGCACGGATTGCCCAAGCCCAAATCGGTGGCTGTGATTGACGAGAATGTCTGCATTGGATGCACACTCTGCATACAAGCCTGTCCGGTGGATGCAATTCTGGGTGCGGCCAAGCACATGCATACCGTCATCGCTTCCGAGTGTACCGGTTGTGAGCTGTGCGTCGCGCCTTGCCCGGTCGACTGCATCAGCATGGAACCGATCGCCGAGTCGCCTGCCAACTGGAAATGGCGTTACCCGGTGTTCGAGATCAAACCTGAAAGACCTGTACAGAAGAAATCCGCTGCATGAACGCGATTGTGAATATATCCAGGCTCCTGAAAGGCAAGCTGGCCCAAAGCGGGCTTTCCAGCTTCAAGGGGGGCGTGCATCCGCCGCAACACAAGCTGGAATCGACGACCAGCCCGATTCGTTTGGTGCCGGTACCCAAACATCTGGTGCTGCCCTTGCGTCAGCATGTCGGTAATGTTTCCAAATTGCAGGTGTCCGTCGGTGATCATGTGCTGAAGGGGCAGTTGCTGGCAAAAGCCGATGGGCAGGTTTCTGCAGCGGTACATGCGCCGACTTCCGGTGTCATTGCGTCTGTCGGCAACCAATTGATTCCGCATCCTTCCGGACTACCTGATATCTCGATTACGCTGGAAGCGGATGGCAAGGATCAATGGATAGAGCACCAGGCACTGGATTACCTGGCCATAAGCAAGCCGGAACTGCTGGATCACCTGCGTGAGGCCGGGGTGGTCGGTCTCGGTGGTGCGACTTTCCCGTCCCATATCAAGCTGCGTGAAGATGCACGGCATCCGGTGCGCACGCTGATCATCAACGGCGCAGAATGTGAGCCCTATATCACCTGCGACGACATGCTGATGCGTGAACGTGCCGATGAGATCGTGCGCGGCATTGAGATCATGCGTTATCTGCTGGATGCCGAAGTTTGCGCGATCGGTATCGAGGACAACAAGCCGGAAGCCATCCAGGCCATGCGTGAAGCGGCTGCGAGGAGCGCTATCGCCATTGATGTCATCCCTGTGCCAACCATCTATCCGGGCGGAGGCGCCAAGCAGTTGATCAAGGTCATTACCGGCAAGGAAGTGCCTAGCGGCAGGCTGCCTACCGAGATCGGTGTGCAGTGCTTCAATGTGGCGACCGCCTATAGCGTGCATCGAGTGATCAACCATGGTGAGCCAGTTATTTCGCGCGTTGTAACGGTGACCGGCAATGTCGCTCATGCCGGCAACTATGAGGCGCCACTTGGTATCTCCATCAGTGAACTGGTGCAATTGGCTGGCGGTCAGGCGGAGGATGGCGACCTGATCATGGGCGGGCCGATGATGGGTTTCAATTTGCCGGCGGCCGATGTGCCGGTGGTGAAAGCGACCAACTGCATTATCTTACCAAGTGCCGAAATGTTTCCTGAGCCGGAACCTGCATTACCTTGCATACGTTGCACACGTTGTGCAGACGCTTGTCCGGTGAATCTGCAGCCGCAGGAACTCTACTGGTTCTCGAAATCGCAGAATCTGGAGAAGGCGCGCGAGTACGACATATTCGATTGCATCGAATGTGGTTGCTGCACTTACGTGTGTCCCAGCAATATCCCACTCGTGCAGTATTACCGCTATGCCAAGAGCGAAATCATTGCGCAGGACAGGGCCAAAGAGGCGGCGGATATCGCGCGTGAGCGTAATGAATTCCGTCTGATGCGAATCGAGCGTGAGAAGCAGGAGCGCGCGCAGAAACATGCACAGAAAGCGGCTGGCGCCAAGGCCGAGACCGGTGTCGACAATGCTGCGGAGGCGGCAAAAAAGGCCGCCATTGCAGCAGCAGTTGAGCGGGCCAAGGTGCAGAAGGCGGAAGTTGTGGCAAAAAACACCGAGGAAGTCTCTCCCCGGGTTGCAGCCGAGATCGAGAAGATCGATGTCAGACGTGCGCAGCTACCAGACCAGCCCAAGTCTCCAGGCCAACCAGAGCAAGCACAACTGTTTGCTGAACAGCCGGCTCCTGAGCAGGCGGATAGCGTGCAGACCTTATCAAAAGAAAAACAACCGACTGAAGAAGCGAAATGAATCGTTCCCCCTATTTGACCGATGCGCCCAGCGTGACCTCCATCATGCTACGGGTGTTGCTTGCGCTGGTGCCCGGCATCGCCGCCTATGTCTGGGTGTTCGGCGGCGGCATACTGGTCACGCTGCTTCTGGCTTCAGTGACAGCGCTCAGCGTCGAGGCATTGATGCTGAAACTGCGCGGATGCCCGGTCAGGATGTTCATCACCGATGGCAGCGCGCTGGTCACGGCATGGCTGCTGGCGCTGGCTTTGCCGCCGCTGGCTCCATGGTGGTTGATCGTGCTGGGGACGGCGATTGCCATCGTGCTTGCCAAGCAGTTGTATGGTGGGTTGGGTTACAACCCGTTCAATCCGGCGATGGTGGCGTATGCGGCATTGCTGATTTCGTTTCCATTGCTGATGACCAGCTGGCCTGCGCCGCTGGCCTTGTCCGAGACACAGCTTGGTTTTATCGAACAGATGCAGTTCATCTTCTCCGGTGC
>JAEWTK010000263.1 GCA_023459535.1 Pseudomonadota bacterium | reverse complement strand
CATTATCCGCCGCCTGCCGGCTGTCGAAACGCTGGGCTCGGTCACCATGATCTGCACCGACAAGACCGGCACACTGACACGCAATGAAATGACCGCCGTCAGGCTCATGTTGCCGGAACACAGCCTGACCGTCAGCGGCACCGGCTACAACCCTGCCGGCAAGTTCCATCTTGAAGAAAACCCCATCAACCCGGAAGAACATCTTCCTTTGCATGTGCCAGCCCGGTGCGCGCTGCTGTGCAATGACGCCGAACTCCGCTATCAGGAGAACGGAGACTGGCAACTGGTGGGCGACCCGACAGAAGGTGCCTTGCTCACCCTGGCGATCAAAGCGGGCTTTGACCCGGCCAGAATCTCCCAACAGTTTCCACGGCTCGATGACATTCCGTTCGAATCCGAACGCGCCTACATGGCAACCTTGCATCACGATCATCAAGGCAGCACGTTCTCATTGCTCAAGGGCGCGCCGGAAATCGTACTGGCGCTATGCACGACCGAAGCCGGCGGCCAACCGCTGGGCAAGAACGAATGGCTGGCGCGCATGGAACACGCCGCCAGCCAGGGTGAACGGATGCTGGCACTGGCGTGGTGCGAAATGCCTGCCGGCACCACCACATTGAATACGGCAGACATCTCGCCGCGCTTCGAACTGCTTGGCATGGTAGGCCTCATTGACCCGCCACGCGATGAGGCGATCACTGCTGTAGCGGAATGTCAGCAGGCGGGCATACGCGTGAAGATGATCACCGGCGACCACGCCGTCACCGCCTCCGCCATCGGCCGACAGCTAGGGCTCAATACAGACAACGCGCTGACTGGCGAAATCATCGATACGCTGAGTGACGAGGCACTGAGGAAGCGCGCACTGGAAACGGACGTGATTGCGCGGGCCAGCCCTGAACACAAATTACGGCTGGTTACCATCCTGCAGAAAGCCGGTCATCTGGTCGCGATGACCGGTGACGGCGTTAATGACGCCCCCGCCCTGAAAGCGGCCGACATCGGGGTCGCCATGGGGCAAAAAGGCACGGACGCGGCACGAGAGGCTTCCGATCTGGTGCTGACCGACGACAACTTCGCCACCATCGCACGCGCCGTGCGCGAAGGTCGCATCGTATTCGACAACATCAAGAAAGCACTACTGTTCATGTTGCCGACCAACGGTGGCGAAGCCGGTGTGATCCTGACTGCCATCTTTGCCGGGCTTGCCTTGCCGGTCACTGCGGGCCAGATTCTGTGGGTCAACATGGTGACTGCCGTCACGCTGGCTCTCGCTCTTGCCTTCGAACCAGGCGAGCAAGGCGTGATGCGCCAACCGCCACGCGCGCCGGAACAACCACTCATCACGCGCGTATTGTTTACCCGCATCGTCTATGTCAGTCTATTGATGGTCATGACGACGTTCGCCGTATTTCAATGGGAACTGTCACATGGCCACAGCATCGAGACTGCGCGCACATCTGCGGTCAACATGCTGGTGTTCAGTGAACTGGTCTATCTCTTCAACGTGCGGCACTTCACCGCTTCTGCCCTCAATTGGGAAACCCTGACGGGCAATCGCATCGCCCTGCTGGTGACGGTTGTCCTCATCGCCATACAACTCTTGTTCACCTATACCGCACCGATGCAGCACCTGTTCCGGACCGTCCCGCTGAACCTTAGCTCCTGGGGCGTCATTCTCGGGTTAGGCGTATTGCTGTTTCTCGCCATCGAACTTGAAAAAAGCGTTTGGCGTCGATTCGGCGTACATCGTATGTAGAAGAAGGGGCTGAGGAAAAAGGACTACTGGAGACTTGCAAGGTCCAGCCAAAACGACGGACTCAAGCTGGCGGAGAGGGAGGGATTCGAACCCTCGATACGCTTGCACGTATGCCTGATTTCGAGTCAGGTACATTCAACCACTCTGCCACCTCTCCGCGTGTCAGCATTTTAACATCGGTCAGGCCAATCTCGAGCTTTTCCAGCTAGACAAATTTGCCAAAGTTGGTGAAACTGGCAGCATGCTCCGGTTAACCATCATCTTTGCGGTTTTGCTACTAACCGCTTGCCAAGAGCCTGTCAAGCCTTTGCCAGACCCCATGGAAAGCAAGGAAATCATCGTCGTCACGCACAACGGACCGAACACCTACTACATTGATGGCAATGATCAAGTTGCCGGTCTCGAATATGATCTAGCCACCAAGTTTGCCGAGAGTCTTGGACCGGAATACAGCGTCAGATTCGTCCTGGTCAACAACATCACCGAGGTGATTCCCACCCTGCTCAAGGGTGAGGCGCATTTCGCCGCCGCCGACCTCAGCGTTACCCGGCTACGCCAGCATCTGGTGCAATTCACCACCCCCTATCAGAACGTGCAACAGCACATCGTCTACAATACCGAGATCAACAAGGCACCGAAGAAAATCGAAGACCTGATCGGCAAGAACATCGCCGTACCGGCAGGCACCAGTTACGCCGAACGTCTATCGGAAACAACACAGAGTCACCCCAAACTGGAATGGCAGGCACTGGAAAAAGTCAGCGCCGACGAGTTGATGGAACAGGTCGCCGAAGGGCTGCTGGATTACACCGTCTCCGATGGTCACTTGGTCGCCATGCTGCGCAATTATTATCCCAATCTGGGCATCGGCCTCGCGCGCGGCAAGGAGGAGCAGATCGCTTGGGCCTTCCCCAAGACCGGCAATCGCTGGCTCTATGATCAGGCCAACCTCTATTTTGCCCGTATTCAGCAGGATGGCACGCTGCGTAATCTGATCGACCGCTATTACGGCCATTCGGAACGACTGGATACACTCGATGTGACCACCTTTCTCAAACGCACCCGCACACTGTTGCCGCTATATATCGACCTGTTCAAGGAAGCGCAGGAGATGACCGGGCTCGACTGGCGTCTGCTGGCTGCCATCAGCTATCGCGAATCGCACTGGGACCGGCTCAACACCTCACCGACCAATGTCCGCGGCCTGATGATGCTGACCGAAGCCACCGCCGATATGCTCGGCGTCACCGACCGTCTCGATGCGCGGCAGGCCATCATGGGCGGCGCACGCTATATCGTCATGCTGAAGGACACCATTCCAAAGCGCGTGCCTGAGCCTGACCGTACCTGGCTGGCGCTGGCCGCCTACAACATCGGCTACGCCCACCTGGAGGATGCGCGCGTGCTGGCGCAGCGCATGAAACTGAATCCGGACAGCTGGGCCGATGTGAAAAAGACCTTGCCATTACTGAACAAGGTCGAATACTACTCGACCGTCAAATACGGTTTCGCCCGAGGCGGCGCACCGGTGATTTTCGTCGAGTCGATCCGTACCTATCACAAGATCCTGGAGAAATACGAACCACCACACAGCCCTCTGCTGCCCAGTTTCGAACTGGCCCGGATTTTTACTCAATCCACACTGGTGCAATAACCGTATCCGGCTCAGGCCACTTTATAATTCCAGGTAACAGCCAAAAGAACGGATTCAAATGGAACACAACATCTCGTTGATCACGACGATTGCCGCCGGCCTCGGTCTGGCGCTGATTTTCGGCTTTATCGCGGAAAAAATTCGGCTGCCGGCGTTGGTCGGCTACCTGCTCGCCGGCATCATGCTGAGTCCGGCAACTCCGGGCTTCGTCGCCGACGTCGGAATTGCCAGCCAGCTCGCTGAAATCGGCGTCATGCTGCTGATGTTCGGCGTCGGCCTGCATTTCTCCATCGACGACCTGCTTTCCGTCAAGCGCATCGCCCTGCCCGGCGCCATCGTCCAGATGTCGCTGGCGACCGTACTCGGCATGGTCATCGCCCACTGGTGGGGCTGGAGTCTGGGTGAAGGTCTGATCTTCGGCCTCGCGCTATCCTGTGCCAGTACGGTGGTACTGCTGAAGGCACTGGAATCGCGCGGCATACTGGAGAGCATGAACGGCAAGATTGCCGTCGGCTGGTTGGTCGTGGAAGACCTCGTCACTGTGTTGGTACTGGTGCTGATGCCGCCGCTGGCCGGCATGCTGGGCGGCGAACAGCAGTCCAACGGCACGCCCTTGTGGCAGACCATAGGCTTCACACTATTACAGGTCACCGCCTTTATCGCCCTGATGCTGGTCGCCGGCAGACGCATCATGCCGTGGCTGCTGTGGCATATCGCCAAGACCGGCTCGCGTGAACTGTTCACGCTGTCCGTCATCGTCGCCGCCATCGGTATCGCCTACGGCGCCACCGCCCTGTTCAACGTCTCCTTTGCCCTCGGCGCGTTTTTCGCGGGCATGGTCATGCGCGAGTCCGAATTCAGCCATCGTGCCGCCGAGGAATCCCTGCCTTTCCGTGACGCCTTCGCCGTGCAGTTCTTTGTTTCCGTCGGCATGCTGTTCGAACCGTCGGTGCTGATGGAAGAACCGCTGCATGTGCTGGCCGTGGTCGGCATCATTATCATCGGCAAATCCATCGCAGCAATGGCTTTGGTGCTGGCCTTCCGTTACCCGCTCAACACTGCCCTGACGGTGGCCGCCAGTCTGGCGCAGATCGGCGAATTCTCCTTCATTCTGGCGGGTCTCGGCCTTACCCTGGGCATACTACCCTCCGAAGGCCTGAGTCTGGTACTGGCCGGTGCACTGATCTCCATCGCACTGAATCCGCTGGTCTTCGCCTCCATTGCACCAGTCAGCAAGTGGCTGCTGGAACGCTCTGCGACCGCCCGCCGCTTCAACAGCCGGGTCGACCCCTATGCCGAACTACCGATGAGTACCGAGCGCAAATACCTGGAAGGACAGGTCGTGCTGGTCGGCTTCGGCCGTGTCGGTCGCCGCATCGCTGACGCACTGGAAGAACGCGGCATTCCCTATGTGGTAGCAGAACAGAACCGTGAGATCGTCGAAAACCTACGCAAGAAGGATATCCCTGCCGTCTCCGGCGATGCTTCCGACCCCGTGGTGCTGGTACAGGCCCACATCGCGCAGGCCGCCATGCTGGTGGTAGCGACGCCGGATTCCATCAACGTGCGGCAGATGGTCGACACGGCGCGCACGCTGAATCCTGAGATCGAGATCGTGCTGCGCACACACAACGAGGATGAATCGGTGCTATTGCGCAAGGAAAACCTGGGGACCGTGTTCTACGGCGAAGAGGAACTGGCGCGCGGCATGACCAACCATGTGATGCAACGCTTCGCGCCCAAAACCGCTGCCTGATGCATTTTTGACAGTGACAAGTCGATTCAGTCGGCGCTTTGCTGAGCGCCAATGATCATCGTGTCACAAGGCAACCAGTGCAGCAGTTTGGAAGCCGAGCTGCCGAGCAAGCCAGCCATGAGGCTGTTCTGACCACGGCTACCGATGACTGCCAGATCAATATTATGTTTCCGCACGTATTGCGTCAGCACTGGCTCCAGAGCACCGCCTTCCACATGCAACGTGACGCGTGCCCGGTCTGAAGCCTTCAGACCGATGGCATCATAAAACTCATTGGCTTTTGTCTGAAAGCCGGCGTCTGCCTGCAACTGCTGCGGCATGTCACTGGCCAGTTCTGCCAGGCTTTGTTTGACGGCATGAAACAGCACGATCTGATGATCAGGAAACAGCTTGAGTGCTGTTTGCAAGGCAAGGGAGGATGCCCGTGAAAAGTCACTGGCCACCAGCACCCGGCGATATGACCCATGCGGACGTTTGCGCACTACCAGCACCGGCTGGCTCATCAGCCGCACCAACTTTTCTACCGTCGTTCCCAGTATGAAACGGCCAAAGGGTTCGCTGCGCGCCATGCCAGTGACAAGCAGATCGCAGGCGCCCTGATTGGCAACTTCAGCGATGCTGGCAGCCGGATCGCCTTTGACCACCTTGACGCTGACTGGCACTTCGGCCGTTGCCAAGTCGTCGCGCAACTGCTGCTGCACGATCTGCATGTTCGCCTCATCAGCCCCATAAGCCCAGTTCAGGACCATATCCGGCGACTGCGTGCTTTCAACCACATTCACCGCAAGCAGTTCTGCCTGCCATTCCGCGGCAAGCTGCGTAGCGCGATCCAATGCCCGATCGCAACGCGCGCTGAGATCGGTCGCCAGCAACACGCGCCTGACCGGATGGCTGTTCTGTTTGGTCTTTTCCATATTTCCCAGCTCCATTGAACTCAAAGACCGACCACCATAATGTCGCGATCACTGGTCGTCGCCACATACTCGGTCACGCTGCCCAGCAACATCTGCCCGATACCGGACTTACCGTAGCGCCCCATGACGATCAGGTCGCTAGCCACCCGATCAGCCATTTCCAGGATGATCTCCGGCGCATTGCCATATTCCAGCCTGCTGGCAAGCTGCTGCATCTGCGGTGACAATCTTTGCATGAAACTTTCCATTTCACGCTCCGCCTCCAGCCGACAAGTAAGGCGATATTCAGTCACCTCAGCCTCTGAAATACCGGCAAAGCGCAACTTGCTCTCAAAAGGCAATGCAGAAACATGCAGCAATGTGATCTCGGCCTGCGGCGCCAGTTTCATTGCAGCCTCGACGGCAGCGGCGGAACAGGGGGAAAAATCCACCGGCACCAGCACGCGGCGATAAGGATCCCGGGCAGGCTGCCTGACTACCAGCATGGGCTGCTGGCTACCACCAAGCAGACGTTCAAGCATGGAACCCTGTAACCAATCGCGCACGGCATTCACATGGGCACCGACAACTATCAGACTGTCAGTTTCCTCGCTCTGCTGAATGATGCCGGCATGCGGCCGCCCGATCTCAAGACTGCATTTGACACCGACGTTGGTCGCAGCTTTCAAAAGGCCTGCCTGTTCTTCCAATTTTTGCTGCATTGCCTCACGCAAACGTGCACTGACACCCCCCGATACCAGATGCTTGAGCTCGTCGAGCAAGGTGCTGGACAGCACGTGCAACAGGCGCACTTCCTGCACGCCGGCCGTTGCCAGCAACTTCACGCGCTGCATGGCGTTTTCGCTGCGCTCGGAAAAGTCGGTGGCCAGCAACACCTTGTCAAACCCTGTCATATTCCCATCCCGATTAATCTTCATCGAACCATAACACCAGACGTCCGATACGCATAGCCACCGACGCTCATCCGGATCAATACTGCCTGCTCGCGCGATCCAGACGGCCTATCCAGGACGTGCGCCGGATGAAGAATTTCTCCAGTTCGGCCACCACGAACACGAGCAGACCGGCAGCCAGCACTTTCAGCCAATCCAGCAGACCGATATCGGCAGAACCAAACACGGACTGCATCCACGGCGAATAGGTGAAGGATAGTTGCAACGGGATACAGACCGCGATTGCCAGCAGCACATACCGGTTGCCGAAGATGCCATGCAGGTTAAGCGCCGGCGCAAAAATAAAACGGCTGTTGATGAGGTACAGCATCTCCGCCATGACCACGGCATTCACCGCCATGGTTCTGGCTTTTTCAACACTGGCACCGGACGACATCTCCCACAGAAAAAGCCCCAATGCACCGGTCATCATCAGCACAGAAACCATCAACACACGCCAGACAAAGAAACCGGACAACAAGGACTCACCGGGGGTACGCGGACGCCGCAGCATGATGTTTCTTTCAGGTGGCTCAAAGGCCAGCGCCAGGCCCAGGGTGCTGGAAGTCACCATATTGATCCATAACACCTGGGCGGCAGACAGTGGCAGGGTCAGTTCAAACAAGATGGCGGCAATCACCACCAGGGCCTCACCGCCGTTGGTCGGCAACATGAACAGGATGAACTTCTTCAGGTTGTCATAGACGGCTCGGCCTTCGCGTATCGCACGTGCCACCGTCGAAAAGTTATCGTCCGCCAGCACCATGTCGGCTGCTTCCTTGGCGGCCTCCGTGCCCTTCATGCCCATCGCCACACCGACATCGGCGCTTTTGAGCGCCGGCGCATCGTTGACACCGTCCCCGGTCATGGCGACCACCTGGTCATTCTTCTGCAGTGCAGTGACCAGCCGCAACTTGTGTTCCGGGCTGGCCCGCGCGAACACATCGACGCCCATGACAACACGCCTCAGCTCGGCATCATCCATCAAGGCAACATCATTGCCGGTGATGGTCGGCTTGCCTACGCCGATACCCAGTTGCGCACCGATTGCGCGTG